>JAIXPV010000349.1 GCA_027486105.1 Runella sp.
GTCGATGTTTTGAACCAACATAGAGGGGGCCGGGTCAATCGTCATCGTATAACTGACGATTTGTTGGTGCGGATACGCTTTGGGATAAAGATAAAACGTATGTGGTTCTAAAATTACCGATTCAGAATACGTGTAAAATAGCCGATGACTGACGTTCAGAATCATAATGTTGAGCCTTTCTTTCTCAATATACTTAAAACACAACGGCAGGGAAAACCCCTGCCGCTACTTTAGACTTTTTCACGTAGTTTTTCAAAAACTGGGTCCATCCAGTCATTGGGTAAACGCTGGACCGAATTTTGGAGTAACATGCTCCATTGCAACGACAGGTGGGCCAAATCATCTTTCTGGAAACGATGCTCTGTGACGTGAAAGCTATCCCGTTCATACATCACCACATCAATCGGATAATCTACGTCATTGGCACTCACCCGGGTGGAGTCAAAGGATAGAAATCCAACTTTTAAGGCTTCCGCCAAAGAAGATCCGTACTTTAAACTTCTGAAAAGCAATGGCTTACCGTAATTAGAATTTCCAATCACAAAAAAAGGAGAGGTTTCACCCACCTCCACCCAATTGCCTTCAGGATAGAGTAAATAAAGCTTGTGCTCGGTATCGTCTTCGAGTTGGCCACCCACAATTGCGTGCAGATTAAAATGCAGCCCTGCCGAATCCAGCGCTTCTTTGTCTTCGTGCGCTACCCGACGAACCTGCTGCCCAAACGCATTTACGGCCTTGTATAGTTTATTAAAACTATGGTCCTGTTCTTCCAGTACTTCCCGAAAATACGTCACCGCTTTATCGCGTACTGAGCGCAGCCCCGAGGTCATGATAAACATCGAGTGGTGCTCCAACTGGTGAACGGAGATTTTTTTATTGGTACTGACCTCGGTGCCCGAAGTGAGTCGAGTGTCGGCAATCGCCACCAAGCCTGATGCGACTTTAATACCAAGACAATACGTCATAATCTTATCAATAAAAGAGTAAATTCAAATGCACTTATCTTGGCAGCAATGGATATTTGTACCAAAATTCATTGACTGAATACAGAAAGAATAATAGAATACTTCCTTACTGTTCAACAGGTTTTATATCAAAATAGGTTTCAAAAATACTTTTACTTACTTCATTTCCTCTGATTTGAAACTGGTCGAGGTATTGGTGTAAGCCCAATTTGAAAATATCTTCTACTTCCGTAAATTCAATTTCAGAACGGAGTTTCCCCATCATTTTTTCAGCTTGATTACTGAAACGGTTGGTAATGGGCGTTCCTGATATTTCGTACAAAGATAACTCTGCTTGACGAATACAATGCGCCATTGCCCGAGGAAAAAGTTTATCCAAAATTAAAAACTCCACGATATGCGTTGGGGTCAGCGTTTGGTACTGTTGGCGGTACATATTGTAGGCACTTACCGATTTAAGCACGGCGGTCCACAAGACCAACTCCAATGTACTGCCCGTAACGTCAGAATCAGGCAATAACGTAAAGTAAGAGACATCCAAAAAACGTGAAGTTTTATCGGCGCGCTCCATAAAGCGCCCCAATCTACCAAAATGCCAAGCTTCGTTACGTGTGATAGTTGCATCTACTACACCATAGTAAAGTTGGGTACCGTTGCGTACCTGCGCATAAAAATTCTGCATGTGGTTGAGATCCCATTCTGACTGAGGCTTTACATCTTTAATCCATAGATAAAGCTCGTTCAGGTTTTCCCACCTTTCTTTGGAAATACACTCCCGGATGGTCCGACCGTTTTCACGGGCCAATAATAAGCAACTGTAAATTGAGTTGGGATTTCGCTTATCAAACGTCATAAAATTAATGACATTCTCGCGGGTAGGTTCGTCGTAGTGTTGATAAAAAAGGTAATTGTCGGCGGTAGCAATCAGAAGAGGCTCCCATTGTTCGTTTACATTGGGCGGTAAATCAAATGCCAAATTAAAATTGACTCCTATGAAGCGTGCATAATTTTCGGCTCGCTCAATGTAGCGATTCATCCAATAAATGGAATCGGCAACGCGGCTTAACATGGCCATATCAGTAAGGTGGGGGTTGGTTTATTGACAATCGCTAAACTAATGCAATAATCCGATATTTGGCAACTTTTGACGGGAAATGTTAAGATAGCGGCGAAAACGGAAGAAAAAAAAGATAAAATAGCAAAAAAAATACGCCGAAGACTGCCAACAAAAGGCTTCTTCGGCGTTTAGCATTTATTTTGTCGAAAATTTATATACTGTTTTAGTCTTGTAAACTTCTCCAGGGCGCAGCACTACACTCGGGAACGATGCTTGATTGGGAGAATCAGGAAAATGCTCGGTTTCTAGGCAAAAACCAGAGCGTTTTGTGTAGGTTACGCCGTTTTTACCCGTAATAGAGCCATTCAGGAAGTTTCCAGTATAAAACTGTACGCCCGGCTCAGTAGTAAATGCCTCAAGCACCCGGCCCGATGTAGGCTCATAAACGGTAGCCGTCAGGGCAAGTGAATCTGCCCCCTTGTTGATTACCCAGCAATGGTCATAGCCACCCCCAAATTTGATTTGCTCATCCTTCGGGTCGTCGATGCGCGCGCCGATTTCGGTAGCCTTCAAAAAATCAAAAGGCGTGCCTTTTACATCACGCAACTCTCCTGTTGGAATCAGGGTTTTGTCAACGGGCACAAATTTATCGGCATTCAACTGTACCTGATGCCCCAACACGTCGCGCTTTCCGCCCGTCAAATTGAAATAGGTATGGTTGGTCAGGTTGACAATGGTGGGTTTGTCGGTCGTAGCCTTGTATTCGATTTCTAGTGCATTATCCTCGGTCAAATGGTAGGTAACTTCGGCAGAGAGGGCTCCCGGAAAACCTTCATCCCCATCGGGGCTGGTGTGCGTCAGTTTCAGCGTTTTGGTGTCTTCCAAAATCTCGGCTTTCCAGATTACTTTGTCAAATCCGACTTTGCCGCCGTGGAGGCTATTAGGACCATTATTGGCCGCCAATGTGTAGGTCTTGCCGTCAAGGGTAAATTTTGCATTTCCGATGCGGTTGCCATAACGCCCCACCAACGCTCCAAAAAAGGGACTGGCTTTTAGGTATCCGCTGAGGGAATCATACCCCAAGACCATGTCTTCAAAAACCCCGTTTTTGTCGGCGGCAGTCCAGTGCGTAATTAGCCCTCCGTAATTTGTAATCTTAACTTCTGTACCTTTTGAATTACGAAGCGTAAAATGGTCGGCCGTTTGGCCATCAGGCAATTGCCCGAAAGTAGTTTTAGTAATCGTGCTCATAGTATCGGCAGAGGTGGTTTCGGCTTTCTGATTGGAGCCACCACAGGATAAAAATAAATACGCAATTGTGCAGAATGACAACATGGAAACAGCAAGTGGACGCATAGAAATCGGATTTAGTAGAACCCTACAAAAAGCATCCGGGCTTTTCTTTCCTACTCACAGATATGTTAAGTTCTTTGGTAAACAGAAAAGCCCTTGACTCACTTTTTTGAACTTTCGCCTCTAAGTTCCGCTTTGGGGCCTTGGAGAGCCCGCAGGACGTGGCTTGTTGCTCCGTTGTTTAAACGGTTTTTTCTTACGCGGTGGACTCGAATTTACTTCACTTCCCCCCGTCCGGTAGCTCGGACCCGCCCCCAAAGCCGCTGGCAAAGACATTTTAGGAATTTCTTTCCCAATCATTCGCTCAATGGCCGCAAATTTTCGTTGGTCTTTGTCATTGATAAAGGTAATCGCGGTACCCGTGGTTTCAGCCCTGGCCGTCCGTCCAATCCGGTGAATATAATCTTCGGGGTCGTGAGGTACGTTATAGTTTACCACCAAACTGATTCCTTCCACGTCAATTCCCCGCGATAAAATATCGGTTCCAATCAAAATCGGCAAGGCTTTATTTTTAAATTCCCGTAGAATCCCTTCTCGTTCTTTTTGGTCCAAATCAGAATGGAATGCTTTGGCAATCAGATTATTACGACGTAGTTCTTCATCCAACTTTTTAACATTCTCTTTGGTTGATGCAAATATAATTACGCTCCCAAACTGTCCTTCTTTGAGGATATTTTTGAGCAATGCTATTTTTTGTTCATCGTATACCAAATACGCAAGTTGTAAAATCCCTTCGGCGGGTTTGGCCACGGCGATACTTATCTGCTCAGGTTTATTCAGAATTGTATTGGCCAACGTTCTGATTTTCGGTGGCATCGTTGCCGAAAACAGTAATGTCTGTCGTTTTTGGGGTAAATAACTGATAATCCGAATAATATCATCGTAGAAGCCCATGTCCAACATGCGGTCGGCTTCGTCCAGTATAAGGTGTTGGAGGTTTCCAAAGTTAATTTCACCCATTTGCAGCAACGCAATCAAGCGCCCTGGCGTGGCAATAATCACCTCACTACCTTCGGCCAAGGCTTTTCGTTGCTGACTCCAAGCCGCCCCGTCTCCTCCGCCATAAATTGCAATGGAACTTACGCCTGTAAAGTAACCCAATCCTTCAATTTGCTGGTCAATCTGAATCGCCAACTCACGCGTAGGTGCAAGGATGAGCGTATTAAGATGGCGGTTATTGGGCGTAGCATCAATGATTTTATTTAAAACTGGCAACAGATAAGCCGCCGTTTTTCCAGTACCCGTTTGGGCACAAGCAATCAAATCTTTATTATTTAAAATGGCCGGAATCGCTTGGGCTTGAATAGGGGTTGGCTGGTTAAACCCCATAGAGTGCAATCCGTCTAAAAGTTCTTCGTCAAAATCAAAATCGTCAAAAGTCAAGTGGTGAAGCGTTAGTGGTGAAAGAATAAGGAAAATAACCCTAGGGCAGTTAATGCCATTCCGAAGTTTACAAACGATTAACTTCTAAAACAAAAAAGACTCCTAAAAGGTTGGTAATATATTATGCAACATATAAGACGTGTACAGGTTGGCAGCGAAGTTAGTACTTATTCCTTAGTAAGGCTTTGTTTTTCGCGAATCTAACATAATTCTTCCATTTTTTAAAATCTAATCTTACGTATAACATCACTTTCCCCGCCAATCACATGTTTATTAAATAAAATGAATATTATCTCCAAACAAAAGTCATTTTTACATAATATAGGTTTATATTGCTATCAATTTGAGTTACAAACACACTTACACTAATCGTAAACACACCTTTCAGAGAGCCTAGTTTTATATTAGTTAATACAACAACGTTATGGAAATTCTCTTAGGACTTAGGCCCTCCCCCAACTGGATGGCACAAGTAGCTGAGCAATTTGGCACAGTACCGCAATCACCTAATGCGTTTAGTTATGAAAAAGCTAATTTATTATTTAAGTTAAATTCTATCTTCATTGAACCCGAAAAAGTAGCCGTTATTTTGGGTGAAATACGTTGGGAGACCCCCCTCAACACATTAAAAAAATCAATTGATACCAACGATTATTGGATTTTAAGTTTTATCCTTTCGGAAGCCCCACACACGTATACTTTAATCCACAACAATACAAAACACCAAATCAAAGCTCTTAAATCAACGCTTTTTTACAGTTCCAAAATGACCGTAGATACCATTTGGCCCGCTGGCAAACGTTCTCGGTTTATCACCATCGGATTTCACCGGGATTGGATTTGTGAAAAACTCGGCGTAGATGCAACCACCTCGTCCAGCTCGCCTTTTGTGACAATGTTGCAGTCCGAAAACGGCGTTTACTTTCAGGGAATTTCGCTTTTTGAACGAATTGTTTCATTTGA
>JAIXPV010000694.1 GCA_027486105.1 Runella sp.
CGGAAATTCCTTTATTAAATTAGACGCCATGCTTTTTGATAAAGAGGTATCGGTTTTACTTGGCGAGTTATGTTGGTATAAACCACTAAATACATTAAAAGAGTCTCTTGGTACAAATGATTATTGGACCCTTACGTTTGTACAATCGGAGGATGCGCACACGCATTATTTGTTGGATGACAAAACAAGGCAGAAAACGCAGACGCAGAAATCAATGGTATTGTACAGTTCTAAAATGACGGTAGATACGCATTGGCCCGTCGGGAAACACTCCCGGTTTGTGGCTATCAGTTTTCATCGCGATTGGCTGTATGATAAACTTAGCATTAATGCTGCTGGTCAGGAAAGCTACTCACCTTTTATCAAGCTACTGACTTCGGAAGTTGGGGTTTATTTGCAGGGGGCTTCTTTTTTTGACCAAACAGTGACGCTGGATAAACTTTTTGATGACACTGCGACATTTACCAGAAGACTTGCGGCTCAGGCTCAATGCTACAAATTAATTGCTGATTTTATTGCTCAGGTAGGTCGTAATGAATCTACTTTTCAACAAAATAAAATCAACCAACACGATTTGAAGCAAATCGAGGAAATCGAAAGCCGCTACTTTATGGTCAACAAACCGCTTCCAAATCTGGAATTTCTGGCAAGTGAGGCAAACATGAGCTTGTCAAAATTTAAGAAATGTTTTAAGCAGGTATATGGTTTTCCGCCGTATGAGTACCATCTTAATCAAAAATTAGAAGTAGCAAAAAATCAGCTGCTAGAGAATAAATGGACGATTTCGGAGATTGCATCTAACTTTGGATATACCAGCGCGGCTAATTTTGACAAAGCATTCAAGAAAAAGTATATGGTGAGTCCAACAAAAATGTTAAAAAAAAACAATTCAATTTAATATCCACTTCTTTCTACATTAACTAATATAATATGGTTTGGGTAATGATTCAAAGGTTCGAAGACCTTCAAGCTGATGAAAAAAATCTTCGCAGGCTTACAGGATTAAGAAAAAATGAGTTTAAAATGCTCTACAATCCTTTCCATGAAGTATGGCAGTCTTATTTTTCAGAGTATACTTTTGACGGCAGCCCGCGCTTGCGGCGTCAAATTTCTACCCGAAAAAATAGTCTTTTTAGCGATACACAAGATGCATTGCTTTTTGTGCTGATCTATTTAAGGGGCGGGGTTCCTCAGGAACAATTAGCGGCCAGTTTTGGCATGGACCAGCCCAAGGTCAGCAAATATCTTTCGCTTACTCAACGGATATTGCTGAAGGCAATTGAAAAAAATCCCAGTATCATTTCCAGACGCAAGCAAAAGAAATTGTGGGAGGCCCTTACTGCCAGAATCAATACCCCAGTTGCCGAGGCTGCCTACTGATGAAGATAGCACTCAGCCTAATGTAAGATTATTTAATAAACGTTGAATTTTGTTGCGCGATAGTGTTCAAAAGTAGCTATTTTTGAACACTATCGCGCTTTTTTTATGCTGATGTTTTTTTGCAGTACATAGGGTTTGGCAAAGAAATGTACTTCGTTATCAGTCTCAAAAAAATCATTAAAGCCTTAAGTGTGTCTAGGCTTTATGTAGCACTCGCCGTGTTCATTACGAAACACCCACCCCGTAAGGTCTTTGAGAAGGCAAAAAGAGCCGAAACGTTGGTGTCTGAGCAACTGCCTTTGATAAAGCCTGTTTGAATAATCTGCCCTAAATTTCGGAACGCCTACGTAACTTCTTAAGTTGGCCAGGGCTTGAGATTCAAGTAATAAATTCAATCTGTATTTTACCCCCATGCCCCCTACGCAATGCCAAAAGTAGTCGTTCCTAAAAAAGTAGGAAATTTCTACTTTTTGGGAGAGGAAAATCGTGTTGTGTTCTGAATATCAGAACTTTGTCTATTTAAGACTTGGGCTTTGATTTATAGAATAGATAATTATTTTCAGTTTTTTTAGTTTTGCAAATAACAGAACCTGAAAAATATATGAAAAATTACCTAATTCTGATTGTGACTATTTTGGCTTTATACGCCTGTTCAGAACGTAGTAGCGACAATGTACCTCCCACAAAATCACCAACGCCTACGGCAAATCAACGAATCAGTAGTGAGTCGACTGAGGAAGTATTTGATGTTGCAAGTATTGTTTCCAGTCGCTATGATGGAGAATTGCCTGAAGAAGATAAAATGATTTATGAACAAAACCCTGAAATAGATGCAATACTTTGGGCAGAAAAAGGGCAGGGAATATTGGGGGTTACGTTTTTCGTAGAAAAAGAAATTAGTGTAGAAATATACAAAAAAGGTAAATTTGCATTTTATGATTGTGATTGTGCCAAACAAGCAGATGCTATCGGGGATTCATTTTCAACCCACATTGAACGCCAAAAGTATGTTCAAAATTGCTTGAACAATCAGTATATGTTTCTTCCCATAGAAGTTAAACCTAACCCTAAAAGTAAGGATGCAGGAAGGGTGGAGCCGCGAGCTGTGATTATTGACATTACTGATTATCTCAGAGCTTGCTCAAAATACAATGGTTAGAAAAATTAAATAACGTATGCAAACTTTTTTTACTTATTCATTCTATGTATTACTCATTACTGAATCGTTAATGATTTTGGTGTGGGGCATTCGCTACAAATACACTCAAAAAGCAGGAGTAGCAATTTGGGGGTGGTTTTGGGTTGTAGATTTGATGGTGGCTATATCACACCAAATTGCCCAACATTCAGCAGAATGGCCCCGCGTGTCCGAACCTATCATTAATCTTCTTAAAGTTTTTGAATTTTTGATAGTGCTATGGCTCTTTAAAATTCACCTTTCTGTTTCCAAAATCGTACTTATCAGTCTTTTGGCCATTTTTATGAGTTTATGGTGCTATGAATTTTATCATTCGTTTAAGTATGCCGATGGTGGATTAAATGAATCTTGGATGGCCTCCTGTTTTCTGATTTTTGTAGTTTTACTTTTTGCATTTCAATACATTCGGGACTTAAACCGTACCGATGCATACTTTATCAGAGTGCCATTTTTTTGGGTATGTATTGGAATGATCATCAATTATTTGATGGCTTTGCCCGCTCAAATACCTTCTCCTATAACTGGTGATGAACGCTACGCCCTGATTACTCCGTTTATGGAATAGTAAATGTTATCGCCCTGTGTTTATTTGGTTATGCTTTTGAAATTTCCAAAAACTGGGTATCTCATCATGGCTCAAAACTAAAATACTGATGGAGACTGGAAATGTTGGGTTTTTGCTGACGGTGACGGCCGTAATGGGGTTTTTATTGTCTATCATTTTTGGGTTTTTGAAAGATAAAATCCGCCAACGAGATACAATCATTCAAAAACAAAATGAAAGCGAAACACAAACTCGTTCTATTATTGCTAATCGACTCCATAGTGAAGTAGGTGGAGATTTGCTTTCTATTCAATTGCAAATAGGGACAGTGAAAGAGATTACAGAATTATTAGCAAAACGATTTGCCGATATTGAGGAGTTGAATGAAGAAATAAATAAAATAGTAAAAAATATTTTGCAAGCTCGAACCACACTTGCCGAAATTTATGAGTCTACTTACCCCCGCAAATTAGACATTAGCGGTTTGATACCCGTTTGTCAGGAATTGCTGCAACAAAAACAAAAAATTTTTGAAGGTACAATCAATTTTAAATCTGAAGGAGATTTTGAAATATTAAGTAAAAAATACTCCAATGAAGAAAAAAACCGTCGTTACAAAACCATCAAATTCAACCTCTATAATATCATTAATTTATTTGTCACAAACAGCATCTTACACAGTCAGGCCAATACTATTCTGGTCTATATAAGACATGACGAAAAAGGAATTAACCTTTATATGAAAGACGATGGATGCGGCTTTGATATAAAAGAAACAAAAGCTAAATCGGTACGCAGAGGTATTTTCGACATAGAAGGAGTATTGTTTAGTTTAGACAAAAAAGGACGATTCTTCAGCCAAATAGGTGTAGGAACAGAGTTGGAATTGATGGTTGAGTTATAATACACTTCTTCTACATATAACCTTCGTTTTAAGAGTAAAAAATAGTAGAAAAATACATCTTTTTGTGCTTTATTCTTGCCCTTGAATTAATATAAAATATTGATTTTCAGAAAAATTGCACCTTCTTTACGTTGTTGTTATTACTTCTTAGTTATTAGAATTTGATATAACTTTTTACTGTATTTTTTTTGTGATGTTTTTATCAATCCCTCGGTTAAAAACAGCCTGTACAGAATCAGTAAG
>JAIXPV010000035.1 GCA_027486105.1 Runella sp.
ACATAAACAACCCCGAATACGGCGCATTTTTGGAGCAATATTTTCGCTCACCGTACTTTCATACAGAGGATGCTACCCGCGTAGAAAAAGAGATAACCAAACAACCGCTCTACCAATTGATAGTGGAAGGACAGCACCAAAGCCTCATCAAAGAGGCTGACCCCGAGCTGCTCGTTAGGTTGGTGTACGGAATGCTGAATGAGATAGCAAAAGTGTCGGTTTATACCCAAAAGCCCGTTACGGCCGCCGAATGGGAATTGACATTCAGCGTGCTTTGGGATGGAATACGGAGCTAATCAAGTACAAAAGGGGGACATTAATTAATGACACTGATTCCTTTGGAAACACGGGTTTTCACGGATTAAACCCGTGTTGGAACATCCGTTTTATCCGAGTTCTATTGGTTTGCGACAAATAGTTAATAGTTCCCTTTATCTCGCCGACAAATCTATGCCCCGATAAATATCCAACAGCTTTAGCGTTACATTAATTGACTGTAAATGAATGGCTTCTGAAAGACTGGCTACGTCGTTGGTGCGCCAATCTTTTTCATTTAGTCGGAAGTAGGCAGAAACCAAGGCGTGTTTCTGATGAACTACCACGTATTCTTTAAAGGAGGGTAACGAACGGTATAAATAGAATTTTTCGCCCCGGTCATACTCTTCCGTTGAAGGCGACAGCACCTCTACAATCAACAACGGATTCAGAATGGTGTCTACTCGATTTTGATAAAATAACGGTTTTTCACAAATCACCACGGCATCTGGATACACAAAACTCTCAATGGTTGGAATATGAATTTTAGTATCACTGTTGCTAACTTCAAAATATGTATTCATTAAAGCTACGTTCAATGCCGTTAAGACATTGGTAGCGATGCGGTTATTAACGTAAGAAGCGCCAGGTATTTTAGTGATTTTTCCGTCAAAATATTCCAATTTTTCCAATGATTGCGCCTCTAGCTCGAAGTATTCTTCGATGCTGTACGTGGTCTCGGGCGAAAGTAATGCAACCATAAAATAAGCAGTTTTTACAAAGTTAAACGAAAATTCCTAATTTGAGCCAAATCTGACACTGAGGATTATCATGCTCTTTTACTCCTTGCTAAAGTTTGTTTTTACGGTTACGCTCCGCCTATTCTTTCGGCGATTTCAGGTTCATGGACTCGAAAAACTGCGCAAAACCAAAGGCCCGTTGATTCTGGCAGTCAACCACCCCAATACTTTCATGGATCCGCTTATTGTGGCTACTTTGATGCCCCAACGGGTGGCATTTATTGCCAACGGTGGTATTTTCAACCGATTGACCCGGCCCATTTTCAAGTATTTTCACGTCATTCCTGTGTACCGAAAAAAAGACAGCTCCGACGTACCCCTCTCTCCCGCCGAACTCAATAAAATGACATTTCAGCGGTGTTATGATTACTTAAAAGCCAAAGGAACAATTCTTATCTTTCCCGAAGGAACGAGCGAAATTGAGCGTCGTTTGCGCGAGCTCAAAACGGGCACCGCCCGCATTGCGTTGGGTGCTGAATACGAAAACGACTTCCAACTGGGCCTTCAAATTTTACCGATTGGTCATTGGTCTTAACTACTCAGATCCCACGCGCTTTAGAAGCGACGTATTTATCAACGTTGGAAACCCGATTGCCCTCGCTGATTTCAAAGAAAAATACAACCCAGAATCTTTTGAGACCGTTGAGGAACTAACCGACTTAATTCAAAAGCGCATGGCCGAAACGGTGATTATTACCGAGGATGAAGAAGAAGATACGCTGGTAAAACAAGTCGAGATTTTATACAAGAATCAGCTCTTTGAAGAATTGGTTTTGGACAGCAAAGCCCAAAAGGACGAGTTTGACCTCATTAAGCAAATTGTGACGGCCGTAAGGTATTTTGAGCACCACCGCCCCACCCTCTTTAAGTCACTACAAATCAAAATGTCCAATTATTTGGATACGCTGCATAAACTCCGTCTTTCAGACGAAATTTTTACCCAAACCCAACACCTCAGCAGCCATCTCAGAAGCACCCTAGGTCTATTAATTCTCGGACTTCCAGTATATCTATTCGGACTGTTTTTCAATTATTTACCCTACATTTTGCCATCCAAAATGGCCCGCTTGATATCAACAGATATATCTTACCGTGCCCCGCTCATGATGACCCTCGGAATCTTCACCTTTCCTCTCTTTTATGGGTTTCAATTATGGAGCTTTCAGTCTATTTTCCAACAACCGTGGCTGACGTTGGGGTTGGCAGTTTTTCTGCCCATAAGCGGTTTTTTTGTCTTGTGGTACTGGGGTAAACTCACTCGCCTGAGTCAAGTTTGGCAGGCTACACGGCTTTTTCGACAAAGATCTAGTTTGATGCAAACCCTTTCAGGCGAGCGCACCGCAATCTTCCAGTCGCTCAACGAAGCCAAAGCGCTTTATTTGAAGGTGGGAGAATAAAACCGACTAATTCTTCACCATTGTAAGCTCCGCAATCAATTGCCCTAATACCTTAGCTACGCCATTTTCATCGTTTGATCCAGCCCTAAAACGCGCCGCTTCTTTGATATCGGGATGGGCATTGTCCATGGCGTACGAAAAATAAGCCTGCTGCATCATTTCTAGGTCATTGAGGTAATCGCCGAAAGCCATGGTTTCGGCCACCGAAATCCCATGCAATTGCTGAAGTACATTCATCGCTTTACCTTTATTGGCCAAGTTGTGCGACAAATCAAGCCAAATTCCCGCCGAGACCTTTACTTTAATCTCGTCTTCCCACGCCTTAAAATGCGGATAACTATTGGCCGCCGAACCGTCCAAATCACAGATACTTACTTTCAGGCATTCATCATCCGCGACATCCAGCAAATTCTCCACCACTTCGTAGCGTTCAAAATACTTGGTCAACTGGGCCCAAAATGCAGGCTCGGTGTTTTCGACGTAGGCTTTTTTCTTACCACACAAAATAGGATATGCGTTTGGAATGGGTCGGGAAGTCAGTATAAGCGAATCGGCAATTTCTTTTTGCAGCGGTTGGACATACAGTTCTTGATTTTGGTAGACCACATAACTGCCGTTTTCGGCTACAAAAATCACGTCGTCTTTAACGGGTTCGAACTGTTTTTGAAGGTTGAAATACTGGCGTCCGCTGGCCGCCACAAAACGTATCCCGTGGGCTTTAAGAGTAGCTAAAATGGAGTAGATAGCGGGATTTAATTCACCTTTAGAGTTCAGCAACGTACCGTCCATGTCGGTAGCCACTAATTTTATATCTTTCATATACGTGGAATGATGTAGCCCAAAATTGCACAATTTCTCCCGCAGGAAGGTGCTTTTAGGGGATATATACCATTTAATCCCAAGATATTATAATTATATTCATACATTACATCCAACCTCTTCGCCTAAAGTAAATCAACAGCCCTCCCGCCAACACCGCCATACCTGCTAGAGTATAAAAATACCCGTTAGGCTGACGCAATTCTGGCATATTGTCGAAGTTCATGCCGTAGATTCCCACGATAAACGTGAGGGGCATAAAAACCGCCGAATAAATAGTGAGGGTTTTCATGACGGTATTCATGCGTGAGCTGAGCGTAGAATAATGAATATCAATCATTCCCGTCAACAATTCACGGTTGGAGTCAATGGTTTCAATGGCATTGATAACGTGGTCGTGTACGTCGCGGAAATACGGGAACGTACTTTTTCCGATGAGTTTGGAATTTTCGCGCAGGCCCTGGCTCAGCATATCGCGCAGCGGCAATACGTACTTGCGCATGAGGGTAAGCTGGCGTTTTAGGTTATAAAGTTCACTGATGGGGTCTTTGTGTTTTCCCGCCAAAATCAACCCTTCCAGCTCCTCCAACTCTTCGCTCATTCTTTCCAGAATTTCGAGATAATTATCCACAATCAAATCAATCAATGAAAACAGCAGATAATCCGCCCCGTTGCGGCGCGTTTTTCCTACCGATGCTTTTATTCTATCCAAAATAGGGCCAAAAATATCACCCGTACGTTTTTCCTGAAACGAAATCAGGTAATTGCTTCCCAACAAAAAACTCACGTGCTCCGCTTCGATTTCTCCCGTCTCATCGTGCCAATAAAGCATTTTGAGGGACACAAACACGTAGGTTTCGTTGAAAAATTCAATCTTGGGCTTTTGTCGGGTATTCATGATGTCTTCCAACAAAAGCGGATGAATATTGTGCAACTGCCCCACGGCCTCAATGACGCCCGACTCATGAATACCATCCACATCGAGCCAACTGATATAAGGTTTATCGCCCGAAATCTGACAATCTTTGATGTGTTTGATAGTGTGTTGCTCGTGGTACTGCTCGTTGTATTTAACGATTTTAAGGGTGGTGTCTTTTGCCACTTCTGGCCCCACATACACCAATGTACCAGGAGAAA
The DNA here is from genome assembly GCA_027486105.1 of Runella sp. Lineage (GTDB taxonomy): Bacteria > Bacteroidota > Bacteroidia > Cytophagales > Spirosomataceae > Runella. Next base: position 4,409 of record JAIXPV010000035.1, read on the forward strand.
GGCCAAACGTAGAGGTATTGGGTTGAGTCATGGTAGGTCCCATTTTTATTTTTTGATGTCCGATTTTTTTACGCATTCATCAATCGCAACACTTTTTCCACATCTTCGGGCGTATCGATGCAATGACTTTCGTAGGATGTAAGCCCCATTTTGATTTTATGGCCGTTTTGAATCCAACGCAACTGCTCCAACGATTCGGCTTTTTCTAGATCAGAAACGGGCAATTTTGTAATTTTCTCCAAAATATCGGACCGGTACGCGTACATTCCCACCTGACGATAATAGGTATGGTGGTTATGCCATTCTTTTGGGTCAACTCCTTTCAGAAAAGGCAAAACCTGACGGCTGAAATAAATGGCCTCAAAATTATGATTTACAATCACTTTAGCTTCTCCCACATCAAACAGCACCTCATGGTCACTCACAGGAATCATCTGCGAAGCCAACTCCACACTCCCATCCAGCACCGCGCCTAGCTCATCAATCTGCTCGGGTGCCACGAAGGGCTCGTCGCCTTGAATGTTTATAATATAGGAGTGAGAAGTAATACCACTATTGTTGACATCTACCTCTTGATTTTTGACTCCAAAACAATACGCCTCCCAACACCGGTCGGTGCCGCTGGGGTGGTCGGGATGGGTCATGACAGCCTTGCCGCCGAAGGATTGAACGTGTTGGAGAATGCGCTCATCGTCGGTAGCGACAATCACTTCCGACAGGCATTTGGCCTGCGACGCCTGCTCATACACACGCTGAATCATGCTTTTGCCCTGAATATCAATGAGGGGTTTGCCCGGAAAACGCGTCGAAGCGTAGCGGGCGGGAATAATACCGATAATCATTTCACAACTTTGTTAGAAATGCGAAGTACGGGAAATTACCGCAAAATCTCTTTAAAGCTTGGCTAAAATCGGTGATTGGGCATCATTATGGGTATTTACTGCCCTGTTGGGTGTTATCACCAAACAAGTAGAACCACAAGTTTTAATTACGTAAGAAATGTTGGTGGAATACCCCCCACATCAGTATCGTCGAAAAATGTTTATAGAAAAACATTGCTATCACACAAAAACACTCAATTCCAACTCAAAACCTGGGAGAACGTCTTCGCCTGATACCTTCCCTGCTGAAAACGGTACCCGCTCAACCGTTCCGTTTTGGCGATATATCCACACTTCATGGCCCGCCAAATCAATGAGCCAACCCAGTCGTACGCCATTCTGAATGTAGGCATTCATTTTGAGTTGGAGCTTCTGGAGACTGTCGGTTTTGGAGCGAAGTTCGGCCACAAAATCGGGGGCGATGTGGGCAAACTGATTTTTTTCACTTTCAGGCAACGCGTCAAAGCGGGCTTTCAGAATAAAAGAAGCATCAGGAGCACGCATAGAACCGTCGGCAAACGTAAAACCCGCCGAGGAACTGAACGTGTAGCCTAAATTGGATTGAATAGCCCAATTACCAACGAGAATAAGCAGCTTATTCTCGTAAAAACCTGAAAGTGTATTGGTCGGTGAAATAATAATAATATTTCCATCG
>JAIXPV010000089.1 GCA_027486105.1 Runella sp.
GGTTCGAACCCGCGACCTCGACCTTGGCAAGGTCGCGCTCTACCAGCTGAGCTACTTTCGCGTATGTTTACCGTGATTTGGTGGTGCAAAAGTAGTCTTTTGCTATATATGATGCAAGTTTTTAATCAAAAAAATTGGGCTTTTTAATCAAAAAAAAGCCCAATTTTAACCTGTATGCATGATTATCAGAATGTTAGGTTCGTCATAAAAAACAGAGAATTCCAAAAAAAATATTGAGGCATACACTCGCCAACACGTTTAACCACATGGTATTTCTAAAATTGGCATTGCGTTCGTCTTGCCATGTCTTCCAAGTCCACCATCCAAAAAAAGCCAACAATGGAAAGAGCAAAATCACCAAAAGCAATAACGGAAATGTAAACCCAAAATACCCTAAATACCCTCCTCCCGACAACAAAAGCCAGAAACAAGCATTCATAAATGTTCCCCTAATCCCCAGCAGTCGGCTCATGGTCATATCGCCTCGTTTGGCATCCTCTTCGTGTTGGTACACTTGCGTGAGTGGATAAATAGCCAACAAATTTGAGGTACTAACCAAAGCCGGTAATAATTGCGGAATAAGCGACTCAAAGGTTTGCAGATTGTTGAGGGATTGAAACACTGCTAAGTACGTAAGCGCCCCCTGAAAAATAGTCACTACAACCCAACTCAAAATCGGGTATTTCTTCAACCGAACCAACGGATGACTATAGGCCTTTGAAATTAAACCATAAATCAGCAAATACCCCGTAAATGATTCGCTTACATACAACCAACCTAATACCAACGCCAGAATATCAAAAGCCCATGCAACGTAATACAGCTCTTTGGTGACGGGCGGAGGCGTTTCGAGCAAACCTATGCTCCCTTCATCTTTATCATAATAGCTATTGTAAGCGTTGCTTGCTGGAAAAAGCAAAAAATGCAGGATAAAAAATACCCACCAAGCTTTTGCAGTATCGAGATGCGGCGACTGACTGAGCGCAAACAAGAAAATAGGTAGTAAGAAAAAAGAAAACGGAATTCGAAGGTGAAGGAGAATGTTTTTCATGCAGAGTGGTGAAAATAGAAGCTAAAAGTACTCATTCCTGCACAAAATCACACTTGGTTGGGTTACGAATTTTGAACCCAAAAGGCCGTTTATTAAAGCGATATACAACACTTATTCCCGAAATGATGTATCTGTCCGTTTTTGCGGGATTGCCTGCAAAGCTGATTCCGTCCAAATAGTCCGAAAAAGTTATGCGGAAACCGGCCTCAGCAGCGAGGGTCCATTGCGGATGAAATCGGTACTTAACCCCTAGCCCAAAAGGAACAACCCCATGAATTGACTTATACACAACGCTGCGGTCAATAGCAGCTCCCTGCACAAATTGAGGCTTTTCAACAATCATATTTTCTAAGTCAGCTTTGGGCTTTGTCCTCACCAAGCCAATGCCCGCAAACAGAAAAGGAGAAAATGACGGCGAAAATCTGTATCTTATGCGCGGCTGGGTTAGTGGCCACGGATGCCACTCAAATTGGGCCGCAACCTCCGTCAATGGCGTAGTCGTAGTAAAATTACGAAAGGCACGGTCTGGATAGTGACTGTCTTTGCCCGAAAGTCTACCGTTGCTCAAACTAGCCCTGACTGCGATATAATCAGAAAAATTATAACGGCCTATAACCCCAAACAAAGGCTTGGGCTCTTTGGAAAAAATATCTGACTTATTCAAATCCCCAAGATACCCTGAGCTACCTCCAAATACTCCTACTTCAAATCGGTCTTGTGCGTCAACAATGAACGAGTTGATAAAACAAAGCAACCATAAAAAGCGGATGTATAAATAGTGCATCTACAAATGCCTGTTATTGTATATTGACCCTACAAAAAAAAGCCGAATGGGAAATTAATCTCCTGCTCGGCTTTGAAACGATTTATCAATTTTGGTTATTGTCGAAATGCTTCAACTTCCACCCGGCGATTTATTTTGCGGCCTGCTTCGTTGGTATTCTCAGCTGCAGGTACATTTTCGCCTAAACCTTGAATCACCACGCGTGGAGCACTTACTCCTTTCAGCAATAAATACTCCAAACAAGCCTTCGCTCTAGCTTCTGATAGCTTTTCGTTGTAGGCTTTGGAGCCTCTACTGTCGGCGTGTCCCGACAAACGCAGCATGTACGATGGATTCTTAGCAAGTACATCCACCAAACCATCCAGAATTGATTTGTATTTGTCTTGTATCACCGCACTGTTGGTCGCAAAAAGAATTGATTCCACTTTGAAGTCAACCACCAATTTGGCAGGGTCAATGGCTACTTTTTGTTTTTTAGCCAATTCAGCTTCTAAGCGTGCCTTTTTCTCAGCTGCTTTGACAACAATCTGCAACGCTTTGGCATCAACGCAACCTTCAAACTCGGGCTTACCAGCTACCTCTCGACAACGATCTTTGGCATCTTCGACACCATCGCCATCTGTATCGGGGCAACCGTTGAATTGAGCCACTCCCGCTACCGTCGGACATGCATCATCTTTGTCTGCTATACCATCGTTGTCTGCATCTGGGCATCCTTTCAAATCCGCTTTTCCTGCAACACTTGGGCAAGCATCGTCTTTATCAGGAATACCATCTCCATCTGTATCAGGACAGCCACCAAATTGGGCCAAACCGGCTGCGTCTGGGCAGGTATCGTCTTGGTCGGCAATACCATCTTTATCTCGGTCAGGACAACCTTTAAGACTTGCCAAACCAGCTACTTCGGGGCAAGCATCGTCTTTGTCGGCAATACCATCTTTATCTTTGTCAGGACAGCCTTGCAATGAAGCAAGACCTACTTCGGTAGGACAGCTATCGTCTTTGTCACGTATTCCATCGCCATCTGTATCAGGGCATCCTTTCATGGATTGCAAACCAGCTACTTCTGGACACTCATCGTCTTTATCAGCAACACCGTCGTTGTCCTTATCTGGGCATCCTTTCATTCTTACCGAACCAGGCTCATTGGGGCACGCATCTTTTTCATCAGGAATGCCGTCACGGTCTTTATCTTGATGATCAAAACGGTACGTAATGGCGAGGGTTGAAAGTTTATAACGGTCATCACGATTGGGATTTGCACCTTGGCTTATTCCGTCTAAATAATCAGAAAAAGCTAAACGAAAACCCGCTTCGGCACTCACGACCCACTTTTCAGACAAATCGTAACGAACCCCAATACCAAAAGGAATCACAAAATTTGATTTAGAATAATCGGCGGACTGATCGACAATGGCCCCCTGACGAAAATTAGCGGGAGTGGATGCCGTCCCCGTAAAATCAGGTCTAGGATTAGTGAAGCCAACCCCTGCCCCTGTGAATAAATAAGGAGACAGTTTACGTTTAAAGCGCACTTGAAAGGCTGTAGAATCGTATTTAAAACGATTTTTACCTAAGAAATCATATTCTACAATCGCCGACAAATCGGTAAGGGAGGAGCGTGTTTTGAAACCTCTAACTTTCCGATCTTCAAAATTCGCGTCGTTGCCCGACAATGTACCAAAGGTCAAAGCTCCCCGCAATGCCCAGTTACGACTGATATGGTAGCGGCCCAAAAAGCCCCCACTCATCTTTGGCTCTTGAGAAAAAAAATCAGATTTGTTCAAATCTCCAAGATACCCAGACCAGCCCGCTCCAGCGCCCAGTTCCCACCGTTTGTAAACCTGTTGACTATAAGCTGGGCCGACAACCAATAACATGGCCATGAGCGCAAATCGTACAGTTAGCTTCATAGAAATTCGTCAAATTAAATTGAAAATGTAGCTTATTGGCTTTTTTAATGGGCAAAATTAAGGCTTAAAGCTAATAGAACATGGCTGAATTACCAAACGTCTACTAGATAAATCATCCGCCTCTTCATTGCAGCCAACGCAACAGTAATCTCACCCCGTAGGCCGTCGCTGATTTCATGGTGCCAAATTCAGAATCGGCAAAAGCGGTTCCTGCAATATCAAGGTGCGCCCAACGTGGATGCTCATCAGTAAATACTTCTAAAAATTTAGCA
>JAIXPV010000730.1 GCA_027486105.1 Runella sp.
CCCAATATTGCCGTCAAATATAGGGGGGAATCTAAGTGGAAACAAAATTGAAAGAAGGGTAAATGACTTTATTTTTTGTAAAATGAAGATATAATTACCGAAAAATAAAACGTCATTCCTATCTTTACCCGCTTGATTTAACCAAAACTAACCTACACTTTAGAGATATTACTGACACACTTCATGGAACGTTTCACAGGATTTATTGGGATTGTATTAATTTTAGGTATTGCCTACGCGCTTTCCAACAATCGAAAAGCAATTAACTACCGCACCGTTGGTGTAGGACTGGCGCTTCAATTCGGGCTAGCCGTCTTTATTCTCAAAACGACCATTGGACAAACAATGTTTGATTGGCTGGGCAAAGGCGTTCAGAAAGTATTGGGTTTTTCGGATCGCGGTGCCGAATTTGTGTTTAGTCCCTTGGTAAAACCCTCCGTACTCAATAAAGCTTTTGGAGCAGGCAACGATTTTATCTTTTTCTTTAGCATTGTTCCGACCATCATTTTTGTGGCCGTTCTTGTCAATATTTTGTACCACATTGGTCTTATGCAACGTATCGTAGCGTTGTTGGCTAAGTTAATGAAATGGCTCATGGGCGTGAGTGGTGCCGAAGCCTTATCAAACGTGGCATCGGCGTTTGTGGGGCAGGTAGAGGCGCAAATCATGATTAAACCCTACCTCAAAGGCATGACCAACTCAGAGTTGCTCGCTTCCATGACGGGAAGTTTTGCTTGTATTGCGGGAGGGGTAATGGCTACCTATATTAAATTGGGGGTGCCGGCTTCGTACCTGATTGCGGCGAGTCTGATGGCGGCGCCGGGGGCGTTGGTGATTGCTAAAATTGTGTTTCCTGAAACCGAAACTTCCGAAACCAAAGGAGTGGTGAAACTAGAAATTAAAAAAGCGCACGCTAACCTGTTGGATGCCATCGCGGCAGGAGCCAGCGAAGGACTCAAAGTGGGTTTTAATGTGATTGCGATGTTGATTGGATTTATTGCCCTGATTGGGCTGGTCGATTTTCTTTTGGGTAAAGCAGGTGGTCTTTTTGCCTTTCCTACCTTGAGCCTTAACTTTTTGCTCGGAAAAGTTTTCTCGGTTTTTGCCTGGGCCATGGGGGTTCCTTCTAAAGACGTGGAAGTAGCTGGTGCCTTGATGGGGACTAAGATGGTAATCAACGAGTTTGTGGCGTACTTGGACTTGGTACACATCAAAGACACCTTGGATGCCAAAACAATTGCCATTACTAGCTTTGCGTTGTGTGGTTTTGCTAATTTTAGTTCCATTGCCATTCAGGTGGGCGGTATTAGCGAATTAGCCCCAACGCGCCGTTCTGATTTAGCGCGTTTGGGCTTTAAAGCACTTATTTGTGGAACTTTAGCGTCTTATATGTCGGCAACCTTGGCGGGATTGCTCATTTAATCATTGACTTTTTTATAAAAAATACCGAGTAATTAAAATCAGGTACGATTTTTTATCCCTTATCGAATACATGTCTTCACAAAGAAGGCTTCACTATTCAACTTAAAACATTAACACAATGGGACGTTCTCGTATTGGTGGAAGGCTACTGATTGGACTCATCATGGCCGTGGTTGCATTGTTTGGTTACTTCAATAAGTCGCAAGTGAACCCAATAACTGGCAAAACGCAACGGGTAAGCCTTACCCCTCAGGAAGAAATTACACTGGGGCTTCAAAGCGCGCCTCAAATGGCCGCCGAGTTTGGAGGGCTTTATCAAGACGAACAAGTTCAGGCACTTGTCAAGAAAGTGGGGCAGGGGATTGTGCAGAATACCGAAGTAAAAGACGGGCCTTACCAATTTGATTTTCATGTCTTGGCTGATGCCGAAACGGTCAATGCGTTTGCGGTGCCGGGAGGGCAGATTTTTATTACGATGGGCTTGTTGAAGCGCCTCAAAACCGAAGACCAGCTCGCGGGTGTCCTTGGCCACGAAATTGGGCACGTGGTAGGCCGGCATTCGGCACAGCAAATGGCCAAACAAGAACTAGTAGGTGGTCTGGCAGGAGCGGCATCGGTGGCTTTGTCCGATCCCAACTCGCCCAACGGTAGTGCCTACATTGCGCAATACGTAGCCAACCTGATGAACCTGAAATATGGGCGTGATGATGAACTGGAATCGGATGATTTTGGGGTAAAATACATGATACAGACGGGCCGAAACCCCGAAGCTATGGTAGAGGTAATGGAAATTTTGGCCGCCGCAGGTGGGCCGAATCGCCCCGCTGAATTTCAAAGTACCCACCCAAGTCCTGAGAACCGAGTTGCCAAAATAAAAGCCGCAATGGCAAAATACCGTAATCCGTAGGGGCAGGCCTTGCGTCTGCCCATTCAACATCATTGGGCCGACCAGAAGCCTGCCCCTACGATTGTAATTTTTTTATCAACAAATCAACAAACCCTTTGGAATGAAACGCATCCATTTCTTATTCCTTCTCTCTCTTGTACAACTTTCGATTCGGGCACAATTTAACCGAGGTGTTCAATGGACCGAAGACGGCAATGGTTATCGTCGTGTTGAAAACAAGGAAATTATCCAGTATTCTCTGCCTGATTTGCAAAAAACGGTCTTGATTTCCGCCAAGCAGTTGACCCCTGTGGGCAAAAATGAGCCCCTGACCGTGCGGAGCTATGAGTTTTCAGAAGACGGTCGTAAGGCATTGATTTATACCAACACCGCGCGTGTGTGGCGCTACGATACGCGGGGCGATTATTGGGTGTTGGATTTGGACAAAAACACGCTGACCCAATTGGGGAAAGGGCGTCCTGTTTCTTCTTTGATGTTTGCCAAATTCTCGCCCGACGGAAAGAAGGTAGCCTACGTAAGCGAACGTAATATTTTTGCCGAAGACCTCGCAACAGGAAAAATCACCCCACTGACCAAAGATGGTACTACGCGCCTCATCAACGGAACCTTTGACTGGGTGTACGAAGAAGAGTTTGACTGTCGCGATGGTTTTCGTTGGAGTCCAGACAGCCGCAATATTGCTTATTGGCAGATTGATGCTACCAAGATTCGTAATTTTCTGATGATTAATAATACAGATTCTACCTACGCTTTTAATGTACCCGTAGAATATCCGAAAGTGGGAGAGCGCCCCTCTCCGTATAAAATTGGCGTGGTAAGTGCCAACGGTGGCGCTACCAAGTGGATGAGCACCCCCGGCGACCCTGGCAATACTTACATTCCCCGCATGGAATGGGCCAACGCCAACGAACTAGTGATGGAACAGCTCAACCGGAAACAAAATCAAGCCAAATGCCTCTACGCCGACGTGAAAACGGGGCGTACCACCGAGTTTTATACCGACAGCGACGATGCTTGGGTGGAAACAAAAAGCAGCTATTCGTGGGCCGATAGCCCCGCAGGTTGGGATTGGCTAAACGGTGGGAAGGAGTTTTTGTGGATGAGTGAAAAAGACGGATGGCGTCATCTTTACCGTGTTTCGCGCGATGGCAAAATGGAAAAATGCATTACGGTTGGTGACTACGATGTGATTGGGGTGGTGCGAATTGATGAGAAAAACAATTATGCGTATTTCATGGCGTCGCCCGATAACGCTACCCAGACCTACCTATTCCGGGTAAAATTGGACGGGAGTGGTAAAGCAGAACGGATGTCGCCCGCAAGTCAGGTGGGTTCACATCGCTACGATATTTCACCCAATGGCGCTTGGGCTTCCCATTCTTTCTCCAATGCCAATACCGCGCCCATGAACGAGTGGTTACGCCTTCCCGAACACAAAGCGTTGAAAGAAAGTGATGATATTACGG
>JAIXPV010000100.1 GCA_027486105.1 Runella sp.
CCGTGTGCGCAAACCTGAAGACTTGCACGAAGGGATGGTTTTGCCGGGCATCGTAACCAACATTACTGCTTTTGGTGCATTTGTGGATATTGGCGTCAAGCAAGACGGCCTGGTCCACGTTTCACAAATGGCGAATCGTTTCATCAAAGACCCCAATGAGGTAGTCAAACTACAGCAGCACGTCACGGTCAAAGTGGTGGAAGTAGACTTGTCGCGGAAACGGATTGCGTTGACGATGAAATTCTAGTTGGTAGCGTGTAACGTCGGCGAGGGCTGGGCGCCCCCGTTCAAAACCTCGCCGACGTTTGTGTAGACATGTTGCGCATGGCTTGCCTGATATGGCGCTCATTGTGGGCGATGATAAACTGAAACACATCACCTAGCTTCAGCGTGATAAAACGCGCAATCGAAATTGGGATTCGGATGGTGTTTAGATCTGTTGAGCGGGCTTCTTTTAAATAAACTAACAGATTTTCCTGTTGCTGAATAAATTCGGCTACTACCGCATACGCATCTAAGTTTGGTGCAGGAATGTGCCCTTTAAACGCTTTGTATTTCTTTTTGCCCGTTTCGGGATCCATCATTTTGATGAAATATGCTCCAAGCCAAGAACTTTTAAAGGTGTCTTTGGGCTTTAAATGGCCGTGTTTTGCAATCCCTTGCTGAATTTTGGGCAAATAATAGTGTCCATAACTATTGAGGTGGTCCAGACACTGCGCGATGCTCCAGCCACCGTCTGGAGCGGGCTGGAGCAAATCGCGCGCGGTCATGTTTTGAAAATGCCGGATGGCCTGCTGTAAGTGGCCATCCACGAGGTGTTCGAGGCTGTTCAATAATTGTTCTTTAGGCAGTGTTTCCATGGTTGCTATTTTTATGGTCACAAAATTGGGGCGTCTTGCCCAAACAATTATTGGTATTTACCAAGATTTAATCCATTTTCACTTTGTTGATAAGTTTGCTAAAATTGGTCGCATCCATGCCCAGATAATTGGCCAAATACTTGTGCGGAACCAATTGTAAAATATGAGGACTGCGTTGCAACAGTCGCCGGAAACGTTCTTCCATACTGAAACATTGCAATTCAACGAGCCGCTCCAATACTCCCGTAAGTGCCCCCGTAATACCCTGTCGGATAAGGAGTTCAATAGAAGTGTGCGATTGTATTAACGTTTGCAAGTCGTGATAAGAAGCCCGTAAAAAAACGGATGAGGTAAGGGTTTCGTAAGAATACCGCGACGGTTGTTGTAGCATCAAGGCGTCGAGTACCCCGCCAAACGACGGTGCATAGGTGAAAACCAGCGTTGCTTCGCGGTGTTGTTCATCAAAATAATAAACCCGTTGCACGCCTTCAACCACAAAATACAAATACTTCTCCTTCTCGCCAGCGGTCGTTATGACCTCTTTACGTTTGGCCGTATAAGGCTTCCAAAGTTTAGAAAAGGCTACCCATTCTTCCTCCGAAAGCGGCTGAATCGAAAGCGTAAGCTGTTTTAAAGAATCAAAGGCACTTTGCATGGTTTCAGGGTTGATTTCTTCGTAGAAGTTTAGGCCGCCAATTCCTCTTTTTTCGGTTGCCTTGTCTTTTCGCCAAAGTACTTATCTTTTAGATTTAAAATAGGTTTTTCAATATATTTAAAAGAGAGAGCCGCCATGATAAAAGTGACTAAAAAATTTAAACAAACAACCCACCACTCAAAACGGTTTGGGGTGAACCCACACGAATACAATCCTTTCAAGAGGACGGACGCGGCCAGAAAATGATAAATATAGATCCCGTAACTGATTTTTCCAGTATAATTAATAAGGGGATGGGTACTGATTTTTGTTAATGTTTGGGATGGATAATAAATACCCCACGCAATAAACCAGACCGAAAACAGCGAAACAAATGTTCTTTCGGTGATTCGATAGAGGTTGTTATAAAGCGCATAATAATTGAAATCTAGCGCATTTGTCGAAATGTTATAATAACCTGGTATGCTGCATAGATAAAGAAAGATTAATATTCCCAAAAGGGTTTTATTGGCCAATAGTTTTTTGAGCTGGTCGGGGTGTTTGTAGTGATAATACGAGATTAACGCCCCAATGCCAAAACAATCAATGCAACATTCCGTCGTATAGTGGTTATAGGTAAAAGGAAGCTGTAATGAAAAGTACCAAAGCCGAATCGCCAATCCAGCAACTGACAATAATATAAAAAAAAGCTTGTGAAAACGGTTGGGTATCAGGTAAATAAATATGGGGAGAAAAATATAGAATTGCTCCTGAACTGCTAACGACCACGTTTGGATGTAGTCAATGGGGTTGGCAATCGGGTCTTTATGATAAGCAATGACGTAATTTTGCGTAAACGTTAGAAAATTGATGAAATACTGACGAAAATGATACCGATTAATAATGACATACATAAACAAAACCAATAAATACACGGGCAACGTTCGAAGTAAGCGTCGCGCTAAAAAGCGGCTTGTAGCATACCAATAAGATGTCTCGCTTTCTTTCCCTTTTAGCAGTGGCCCTGTCAGCAAAAAACCAGAAAGTACAAACGCAATAGTGCTGCCAAAGGGTAAAAAAGTGAAGGGGTCTTCGGCCATCCAGTGGTGCAGCAAGACGATAAAAATAAAAACTACCCTTAATAAGTCAAGGTGTGGAAAGTACTGACGTTGAGTCATTTAGAAATGGTGTACGCCCAATGATTCTTGGATGTTCTCGTGTTAACTATAAGATTAACAGGTACTTGTCTTAAATGGTGTGGAAGCTCAATGCTAGTTGGGGCGTGTATCAACTTGCATAGAACTTTGGTCAAAGGAACTATTTCTGAAAAGAAAAGCCAAAAAAATAAGGGAATAGTTATCAAACGGTTGTTTGCATAAATGTCGGTGTGATATACGCTGCGTTTTTGGGAGATATTTACGCAAGAAATTTAGCCTTCGTTGCAGAAACGGAGGGATAAAAAATAAAAGCATGTCTTTTATTGGGGCGTTGTTATCAGAGAATTGACTGTTTAATCAACATCTTTAACGCAACGAAAACCCACAAAATAGCGGCTGATTTTTTCGGGATGTAAATAATACCGATGTGTGGTGCGAGTCAACGCTTGGTCGTTGAAGTTGGAGCCGCCGCGCATCACTTTGTAGGTTTCTCCGTATTGTTCCATCGGAGTCTCGTTGCCAGGATAGGGCTGATACCAGTCGGCGGTCCATTCCCACACACTGCCTGCCATGTCAAAGCAGCCGTAAGGGCTTTCTGGCTGGGCAATTGAGCCGCCTCTAGAGGTTTTTTGGTCCCAAACCACAAAGGATTCGTCGTAGGAATTGCCCCAGGGGAAAATCCGTCCGTCGGTACCGCGGGCGGCTTTTTCCCATTCTTTTTCGGTGGGTAGGCGCTTTTTTGCCCATTTGGCATAGGCCGCTGCTTGGTGCCAAGTTACAATTGCCGCGTTGTTTTCTTTACCCACTGAAAATTTGAATTCGGGGTCAAATTGGGCAAATTCGGCGTTGCTTACTTCGTATTTATCAATAAAAAAGGCTTTTGTTGTGGCTATTTGTTGCGGGCGTTCGTCGGGGTCGCCGTAGTGGCTGCCCATGATAAAAGGGCCAGCGGGCACATACACCATGCTTTTGGGTGGGGTAGGTTGGGCCACTGCTAATTGCCCGATTACCAAACTGATATACAGCGCGTAGAGATAATTTTTCATCTTTGATTTATTTACCATTTTGGGTCAATTAAACCATAATACCGGCCAAACCAGTAGTTGCGAATCATGGCGGCAGCAGTCCCTTCTTCTTCTGATTTCACCGTTTTGGTGCCGCCACCTTTCATCGGAATCTTGAACTCGCGGGTGTTGCGCTCAAACCCCCACATATCTTTGATGGCCTTCTTGCGCTCTTCGGTCATGATTTCTTCGCCAGTGAGGGTCTGATAGACCATGATAAACCAAATGTTGCTTTCCCAATCGAAGTCAATTGTTTTCCAATCTTCCCAGTGACGGTTTAGATTCATGCGGTATTTGTTCAAGAGGTTTCGGTCTTTTTCGTAGCGCATGAGCATATACAGTGAGCGGGCCGCGTGGTAATCGTCGCCCACGTTTCGCCACTCTGCCGGAAAGAGCATTTTGGCTTTCAACTGTTCGTCGTCGTAGTGGTAGCGGTCGATAAGCATGTGGTAGGCAGCATTGTAACGCTCTTTGCCAGTGAG
>JAIXPV010000062.1 GCA_027486105.1 Runella sp.
ATCGCTTAACTGATGAAAACACTTCCCTTCTTGGCGGGGATCATCAATCTCAAAAAATAATTCGGCTACATCCATTTGTCAAAGATGCTAACTTAGTCCTTCATGCAATAACCCTAATCAGTAAAGGATTCAGTAGTAAAAGTCTAGTTCTTACCATGTCGGGGTTGATGGGAATAGTATTGGCGTTTTTAACTGCGCTATCTGGATTATTGGAATGTGCAAAGTCTGATGTTTCGGGATTAGAGCCATTAAATTTCTGGACATGGATACTTGTTGGCTTTTCCGTCGTATTAAGCGGTGTCGCAAACTACAACGTTTATAAAACATCTCAATAAATCATGCAAACCCTTGTTAATGTTGCTATAGTTGTTGAAATAATAACTATATGTGTAGTCTCGGTAGGCATTTGGGTACTCTTAAAAAGAGCATGGAGTGTTCCTCCAAAAACAAACACCACTAATGTACTTATTTACAAATTAAAAGTTAGTACTGGAAAATTTGAAGAAGATTTGATTCATCCAAAAAGCTCCCACCAAAAACAAACTCATCAGAAAGACGGGTCTTTATCCTTTAAAAATTCTCTTCGAAATGAATTGTTAGAAGTTCCATGCTAACTATTCCTTTTAATGATTAACAAGAAAAAAAACAAGAAGAGTTCTCAAATTGCGCCTAAAGTAGCCCTATTAGGTATATATTTGATAAACTTCAAATATGATGAAGATAAGAGTATTGCAGACCGTAAGGACATTCTTAATGTCCTTACCTATTCCGTTGATATTGAGTATAAAATAAATGTCCCTCAAGAAAGAATTGAAATAACGATAAATTTTTTGCTTGAGATTCAAGAAAGGGAAGTTATGACAATTTCCTGTAAAAGCGAATACCATTGCCTTGATGTTGTTAAGTTTATTGATAATAAAACCAAGAGGTTTAGTGATATTAGGTTTGAAAATTTTTTAGCAGAAAAGAGTTTCTCTCATACTCGAGGGATTCATGCTTATTTAGTGAAAGACACTTATTTAAAAGACTTTTTATTACCCTTAAAAACACCCATTATACCTGAGAATGAAGTCACTCAACTAAAAACGGCCTATAGATAACCCCCCCCATTTAGGTCAGCTTTCACTTTTCTTAGGTGGCGGCACATTTAGAAGTCCTTTAAGGTTTTTATTAAAAGAGCCCGTATTGTTAGGCGGCAAAACAGTATCCTTTTGGTTAAAACTTAACTCTAACTGCCCATTCCTTCTTGCTACTAACCTATTGAATTGTGACCAAAATGTATCCATGTTGTCGGATATTTGAAATAGGGTAATAATAGAGCTCACCTGTGCTTGAAGCTGTGGGTTTCCTATATCAGGCGTTAAACTTTGGTGAAACCTTGCAGTATAATTCCCAGATTCACTTTTAGGCGTTTTTCGCTTTAGTTCATCGAGTACACCTTTTGGCAATTGGTCGTAGATTAATTGATTAGTCCATTTCCCTACTACACCCGGACGTTTTCTAATATCTTTTACAGTGAAATCCCATCCATTCAGCCTAAATAACTCCTTGTAAAAAATATCTGGGAATCTTTTTTGCCATGGCAATAACTCCTCTGATACATAAGCCTTTAAAATCTTTTGTAGCTCATCTTTTTCTCTTTCGTATTGGTAGCCCGTCGCTTCATCAATTAATGCTATAATACCAATAGTAGATAGCGCCAACAACAGGTTTTCGCTTGCAATAGCAAGAGGTAATTGACTCTGTGTAATATATGGCTTTTTGGTTTCGGGGTTTATCTTAGACCTTGCATCTAAATATACTTTGCACAAACCCGGAAGTATTAAAGCATTATAACCGGTTCCAGGCTTCCCGGTTGAATCAATATAATTTACAGGATAGAGTAAAGCATCTAATTGTTCATCAATGAGCGGCTGTAAATTTTTGGCATCAATGAAACTTGGTCTATTTTCAGCCCTTTTTTCATCTTTAGCTCTACCCCTTTTGGTTCTATCAAATGCCTTAAAAATAGCATTGCGGCTTATAAGCCTTGTTCCGTCCTCCAAGACAGCAACATTTAGTTCAACATCGCCAAGATTTAACTTACCTTCATAGTTGGCTTTTAAAGGTTTGTCGCTTATTTCGAGCTCGCCCATAACTATCTATATATTAATTGTTTATATGCAAAAAATATTAAAAAATCCACTATTTGAGCACCCCTGATTTTACTCGCAAATCAGTTGCTTATAGGTCAATCTACCTTCTACATTTTCAAGTACTAAATTGAATCTTGCGCTTACGCCCAACTTTCTGCCATTATAACGAAGCGCGTATTCATCTACATAACTTTGCAAGTGCTTCACGCTTACCCAATGATAGATACCGTCAATACCACGCTTGAAGTGTGACCAAAAGCCCTCAATAGTGTTTGTGTGTGCTTTGCCATTCACATACTCCTTTGCACTGTGCTTAATAACAGCGTGTTCATAATTGCCTGACAATCCTTTATAAGCCTTCCATTCATCAGTAACTACACTTGAACCTTGCGCTATATTCTCGTTGATAATTGGCTCAACGGTAGCTTTAGAAGTGTCATCGACAACTTGTGCAATCAAATTGCCGCCACGCTCAATCATTCCCAAAACAGGTTTTTTGGTCTTAGTGCTTCTTCCCTGCGTTCCTTCTGTTTTCCTATCTTGGTGTTTGTTCTTTTCGTCACCACCTACATAAGTTTCGTCAATTTCTACGGTATCATTTTCACCCAAAGTAGCCTTAAAAGCAGGATGCTCAAAAGCGTAACGCAAACGGTGCAACATAAACCATGCACTCTTTTGAGTTACGTCAATATCCTTTGCAAGTTGATGTGAAGAAATGCCCTTTTTGTGAGAAGAAAAGATGTAAAGAGCCAAAAACCATTTTTGAAGGGGAACTTTAGTATCCTCAAAGATAGTGCCTACCTTTACGTTAAAGTACTTACCTGTGGTCTTGCACTTGTAGCGATTACCAGCACATTTATAAACGGTAGAAGTTTCGTCAAATGGAGAAACAGGAGTACCATTCCAACGAAGCGCCTCTAAATGCTCAATGCAAGATTGTTCGTCCGGGAACGCTTTAAGTAAATCAAGTATGCTTTTGAATTCTAACACCATAACCGTATTAATTATGGTGTAAATATATGCTCATAAAATGACAAAAGCAAATATTTAGTGTAAATATCTGCTTAAATCTTTGTTATTATATAATCAAATTTTATATAAAATTATATTGTACAATACTTGGTGTAAACTTGTATATCATTGCCTAAATTTGTTTATTTACTTCTTAAATTAGAGCTAGGATATTGGTTTTATTGACGCTAACCAACCGTACTGCGTAGTGAAATCAAGCCCTTGCCCAATTGAGGGGGTTTTTATCATAAAAATGACACCTATTATGATTCAATCGTTTGGGGGAATGCGGGGTAGTTTTGTACTTTTGGTAAAACTGCATCTCTCATAACCTCATTTTCAGGATGGAATTGACCAATCAACTTTCGTTTTGGGCCTCGCGCCACCCGCATCAAGCCATTACTCTGATTATCGTAATTGAAATTACCAATATTCTTATAGGTATCATGGTGGGCAGTGCCGTGTTTAAAGGAGGCTCGTCTGCTATTATTATGGGGATAATTGCGGGTTTGATTCTACTTAAAGTTTTACTTCGCCGTTATGCGGCACTTCGCTTGGTTGATGTTACTTCGCAAGTGCGGTTTGTGTTTCAGAAACAAACATTTTTATGCCTATTTGGTCTTAATCTCTTGACCTACACTATTGCAGGAGGGATTCTGGGACGTATGACTGCCCATCCTGAAGGAAACACGGCTTTGTACAGCAGCCTCTCGTCTACCTCTGAAACCGTGAGTAATCGTACCTCAGGGGAAACCAAGCTTTCTTTTCGGGAGAAAATGTATCAAAAAATGGCCCGCCGTTCCACCAATTCTGCAGATGGTAACGCGGGGCATCGTGTGGGTTACTTCCTTTTATTTTTACTGGGAGTAGGCTTGGCGATGCTTGGAGCGGTATTATCGTGTAATATCGCCTGTTCGGGTTATGGAGTGGCGGCAGTACTGTTTTTTTTACTCTCAATAGGGGTGCTTGCGGGTGGGTTTTACTTTTTTGGCAGAGGTATAGATCAAAATATGAAACCTTACAAAGATATGACCCGTGAGGAGCGAAAACGTGAAGGACGCCGCTATTTAAGAACCTTGGCGGGCACCGTCGGTGTGATGGGCTTATTGATGCTAATATCAGCACTGACCAATTAATCAAATATGAAAAATTTAAATTTACTTTTCTGTTTTTTCTTGCTTTCTCTTTCTTCTCTGGCCCAACCTACCCAAACGGTACGTGGAAAAATTGTCGATAAAGAATCGAAGTTTCCGTTGGTAGGTGTAACGGCGCTTTTGATGAACAATGCTGCCCAGCCCATAGGTGCTGTTACTGATATGGATGGCACTTTTCGGGTGGCAAATGTGGCCGTTGGGCGGCAAACGCTACGCTTCACATTGGTGGGATACAAAGAAATTTTGCTAAATAATATCGTGGTGGAAGCGGGCCGCGAAACGGTGCTCAACGTAGAAATGGAAGAGGCTATTACTGAACTCAATACCGTGGTGGTGAAAGTCAAACGAAGCGGCGAGGCGGCCAACGAAATGGCAATGGTCAGTGCGCGGCAGTTTTCGGTGGAGGAAACCGAGCGCTACGCGGGCAGCCGGGGAGAGCCCGCCCGGATGGCGTCCAATTTTGCGGGGGTTCAGGGTGCCGATGATTCGCGCAATGACATCGTGATACGCGGCAACTCACCCTCTGGTGTGCTATGGCGTCTCGAAGGCGTAAGCATACCCAATCCCAACCACTTTGCCATTTCGGGTACTTCGGGAGGGCCGGTGAGTATCATCAACAATAAATATTTGGCCAATTCAGACTTTTTTACGGGCGCTTTTCCTGCCGAATTTGGTAACACAACTGCGGGGGTTTTTGACCTGAAACTCCGTAATGGTAACAATGAAAAACACGAATTGAGCGCTCAGTTTGGCTTTTTGGGTACCGAAGCCACCGCTGAAGGGCCGCTTTCCAAAAAATCAAAATCATCGTATTTGGTCACGGGGCGGTACGCCAACCTTTGGCTATTCAACAAAGCGGGCATCGACATCGGCACGCAGGCGGTGCCTTCATACGCTGATGGTTTTGCCCGATTCAATTTCCCGCTCAAAAACGGCGGTAATGTTGCCTTGTGGGGAATTGGCGGCACGAGTACCGTTGATATTTTAGTAAGCCAACAGGAAGTTAGCGACCGTAATATATTTGGCCAAAACGACCGCGACCAGTATTTTACGTCCAAGATGGCGTTGGGGGGAATTACGTATAACCAACCGCTCAATAAAAGCACGTTTTTTAAAACAACGCTGGCGGTTTCCAACAATATTCAAGATGCCAACCACGATTTTTTATTCTTTCGAAAAGATAGTTCGGGCACCCCCCTGGTGCAGAACCAAAAATACGTTATTGATTCTCTCCGACCGATTTTGGATTATAAATTTTCGGAAATGAAATATGCAGTGGCGATCTCGCTGAATAAAAAATGGGGGGCAAAAAGCACTCTTAAAGTGGGAATAAATACGGACATCATTGATTTTACTGCTTACGACGATGTTCGAAATTTTGACGAATCCACGAATCAGCTAACTCCTTGGCGCCGACGCTGGGGGGTCAATAAGCAACCGTTTTTTCAATTGCAACCTTATGTCCAGTTCAAACATTATCTGACCCAAAATGTCGCGCTGAACGTCGGATTGAGTAGTTTTTACAGTTCAATTAATAAAAATAGTTACTCTGCGATTGAACCACGGGCAGGCCTTTCGTGGGAGTTGCCTCACCGTCAGAAGATTACGTTTGCGACGGGCCTTCACAGTCAGGCTTTGCCAACCTATTTATATTTTTACAGCCCCAATACGGCCCTTTTTGGCCCCAATGCCGCCAAAAACGTGGGTTTGATGAAAAGCTGGCATTTTGTGGCAGGATACAGTAAAATGTTGGCAGAAAACCTGCGATTGTTGGCGGAAGTCTATTATCAGCGTTTGTACGATGTGCCCGTGGAAATTCAAAAATCGTCATTTTCTATCCTAAACAGTGGCGCGGGATTCTCCAGATTTTTCCCAAATCCCCTTCAAAACACGGGCAAAGGGCGCAACTACGGCGTTGAGCTGACGCTGGAGAAGTTTTTTAGCAACAACTATTATTTTCTGGTGACGGCATCCATTTTTGACGCAAAATACCAAGGGTCGGATGAAGTTTGGCGCAATACAGATTTCAATGGAAAATACGCATTCAATGCGTTGTTTTCTAGAGAATTTACCTTCAAAAAACGTAAATCGCTGAACATCGGTGCGAAGTTTACCGCCACTGGCGGGCGTTGGTACGGTCCCGCAGACATTACGGCTTCGCGCCAAAGTCAGGAAGTGATTTATGCTGATGCCACCCGCAACTCGCTGCAATTCAGCCCTTACAAACGCTTCGATATCAAAACGGAATACAAAATAAATCGTAACCGTCTAACGCATACCATCGCCGTTGATTTGGTCAACGTGCTGGGGATTCAGAATCTGTTGAGTCTGAGCTATGTACCTCAAGCACCGTATGTAAAGCAGGAGTACCAACTGGGCTTTTTACCTGTATTTTTTTATCGGATTAATTTTTAATAGATCCCTAATTTTACAGGAGATTTAAAAAATCAAAAAAGGCTAATCATCGTATCATCCCTCTGTAGTTGAGTGACCATATTTGTAGTAGAATGTTTACAAAACAGTTTTAACTTTCAAAACAAAAATCAACGAAAATTAGCCTCATCGTCCTTTAGATTTGTGCGATGTAAAATTCCAAAAAATTTATATCTTGGAATACTCTCAAAGTGAGAGTGCGCCAGCCG
The DNA here is from genome assembly GCA_027486105.1 of Runella sp. GTDB lineage: Bacteria > Bacteroidota > Bacteroidia > Cytophagales > Spirosomataceae > Runella. Next base: position 6,943 of record JAIXPV010000062.1, read on the forward strand.
TGCGGCGGACCGTATCAGTGGGGATGAGTCGCTGAAAAAATGACAAG
>JAIXPV010000712.1 GCA_027486105.1 Runella sp.
CTACTTTTACCATTAACCCCATCACTGGTGATTTATGTTGGGATGCCCCCGCCGTTGCGGGTATTTACAACGTTGCGTTTATCATTGAAGAATGGCGTGACGGGGTTAAAATCGGAGAAGTAGTAAGGGATATGCAGATTGTGGTGGGCGACAGCCCCAACCGAAGGCCACTCCTTGATCCTATTGCAAATACCTGCGTAGAAGCAGGCCAAACCGTGACCCAAACCGTGCGGGCAACCGACCCCGATAACAACCGAATGTTGCTTTCTGCTTATGGCGGGGTCTTTAACGTAAATCCTGATGGTAAACCCATTACAGATGCGAGTCAGTTCCTAGTTGCTCCAGCGTTTGCTACATTTACACCCTCACCTACCACGCCCCTGAGTTCGCCAGCGGTTGGTACTTTCCGTTGGTTGACCAACTGTAACCATGTGAGAGAAGCACCTTATGATGTTGTCTTTAAAGTAGAAGATTTGCCCGGAAGGATGAGCCTACAATTGGCCTCTCTCGAATCGTTTTCTATTCGGGTGGTAGCTCCCAAACCCACTGGGCTTACGGCCCGGGTTTCGACAGGAGCGGTTCCGGGTTTTATCTTGACTTGGACGTCTTATCTGTGTCAATTGCCAGGTGCACAAATTGCCATTTACCGCAAAGAAGGTTGTACGGGTGGTACATTTAGTGGCTGTACCAATCCCGGCGACCCGTTGGCGTTGGGTTATACCGAAATCGGTCGTGTACCAGCCTCGACGACTACTTTTACGGATAATAACAATGGTATGGGGCTTCGTCGAGGAGGAGTTCAGTACAGTTATCGCATTCGGGTCATTTACGCCCTGCCGCAAGGAGGAAATAGCCCGCTTTCGGACGAAACCTGTTTGGACTTGCCAGCTCAAATTCCAGTGTTGACCAATGTTACCGTTGATACGACGAGCACTACGCGCGGGGTAATTACGGTAAAGTGGACGCGGCCACCCTTTGCACTTGGTGATGTGCCTGGTCCGTACCAATACCGTCTTTCTCGTGCAACGGGGTTAAATGGTACCAATTATACCGTTATTGCCACCATTAATACGACCCTCCAACCCAATGCCGATACGATTTATGTAGACCGGGGGTTGAATACGTCTCTGAATGGCTACCGCTATCGGTTGGAGTTTTTTCATACGCTCAATGGTACTCTGACCAGTTTAGGAACGACTGAGCCCGCCAGTAGCGTACGGTTGGATGTGTCGCCTGCGTCGCAAGGATTGCGTCTCAACTGGCAAGCGATTGTGCCTTGGCGGAACGAAAATCAGCGTCACCGTGTGTATCGTGAAAATCGTGAACGCCCAGGGACTTTTAACCTAATTGCCGAAGTGTCGGTGCAAGGACCGAATACGTTTACCTACATTGACGATGGCACTGACCGCTTTTTGGCCGATGGAGATGTGTCCAAGAAGTTATCTACTGATTCAACGTACTGTTATCGGGTCGAAACCGTGGGTACTTACGACAGCCCCCGAATTCGGGTCGGGCAATTGTTTAATTTTTCCCAAATTGCCTGTGGCGTGCCATCCGATAGTACCAAACCCTGTCCTCCAGAGCTAAAATTGGATGTATTGGATTGCGCAACGGTTTCGGGAGGAGCCTGTCCCGAAACGGTAAGTAATACCCTCAACTGGACTTCTCCCGCTACGAATTCGGCCAATCAACCCTGCGCTGCTGTGGCAAGCTATAATGTGTATTATGCACGCTATCCCGACGATGACTTCAAGCGCGTTGGGCAAACAACCGTACCCGTAACCACCTTCAAACACAATGGATTGGACTCGTATGCGGGCTGTTATTACGTAACGGCTATCTCCCGTTTTGGGTCAGAAAGCGCCCGCAGCAACGTAGTTTGTAATAATAACTGTGAAGATTTTCGGGTACCCAACGTCTTTACGCCCAATGGCGACGGCAAAAATGATTTATTCATTCCGCTTACTTGTTCCATATTTGTGGAATCTATCACATTTGTGGTCTACAACCGGTGGGGGGTAAAAGTATTTGAAACCAATACCCCTGCCATTAATTGGGATGGAAAAACAACCGACGGACAGGAACTACCCACTGGAACGTATTTCTATCAGGCTAAAGTAAGTTTCAAAACATTGGCCCGTGAAAGTGAGCCTGTTACCACCAAAGGGTGGATTCAGCTTATTCGGTAGTTAGAATCTATACTATAATAACGAAAGAGGGGCTTCGGCCCCTTTTTTATGGATTTTGGCAGAAAAACGAATTGAATCAAAAGTAGTAATTAGGCGGGTGTATCCTTATGTTATTTTAAACCTTAATCATTGAAGAATTATGAAAAAAGTTTTGTATTTCGGTACACTGATGCTTTTAATGGCCGTGAGTGTGAGTTTTGCTCAGAAGAAGAAAAAAGACGGTTGGATAACTATTTTTGACGGAAAATCACTGGACGGTTGGAAAGTCGGTGAGAATGCTTCTACGTTTAGTCTGGAAAACGGTACCCTCAAGGTGGCCGGCCCCCGGGCGCATATCTTTTATGACGGCAAAGTGGGAGAGCATAACTTTAAGAATTTTGAATTTAAAGCCCAGGTAATGACCACCCCAGGTTCTAACTCTGGAATCTACTTTCATACCCAGTACCAAGAAGGTGGTTGGCCTTCAAAAGGCTACGAAGTGCAGGTTAACAACTCTCACACCGACTGGCGCCGAACGGGAAGCCTCTACGGAGTTCAGGATGTGAAAGATGTTTTTGTCGATGATAACGTGTGGTACACCGAGCACATCATTGTGCAGGGTAAGCACATTACCATCAAAATCAACGACAAAACTGTAGTAGATTATGTAGAACCCGACGAGGTAGCAACGAAAGTAAAGGATGGCGGGCGTAAAGTCAGCAGCGGAACTTTTGCGTTGCAAGGCCACGATCCCAAAAGCATAGTTTATTATAAAGATATTATGGTAAAGCCATTGGGCGAATAATGGGGCCTACGATTTGGTAGAAGTAAAAGTAAAGCCGCATCTCTTTGTCAGAGGTGCGGCTTTTTGGTATATTTATTAATCAGTTAAAGCATTAGACATCCCAATCCTGCTCGTTGAGGGAGTTTTCCAAATGTACATCGGGTTGGGTGTGATGACTGGAATGATGTTCTTCAATAATGGGTGTTTCGGCGTAAAGGTCGTTGCTCCAAATAGTTTCTGCTACTTCTATAGGCTCATTATCAGGTAGCTCAATGGCATCAATCACTTCGGCAATTTCGGGCCCTGCTTCAATGGGCGGGGCGTTGGGGTCGAGAAAAGTGGCATAAAACATATCGTTGCGGTAAGACAAGGGTTCCCCACCCGAAAAACGTTCAAACGATTGGGCTACAGTATCCCAATCTTCCCGTAATACCGCTTCTGTCAGGGTAGGGAACTTGCTTAGGCCAGGGTTGTAGGCAAAGTCAAACAGAATGTGTTTTTGCTTTTCTGATAAATTTTCCCACGAAATCATGTCATGCGTTACGGTGTCACTTTCGTCGGCCAACTGGGCTAGTTGTGACCGCAGGCGCCGTTCGTATTCATCAACGAGCACATGGTCAAATAAAGCCTGTTGTTGTTCTTCTGTAATGTAGAGTTCGTGGCGGTGTTGGTTGACCCACGCTTGGGCGTCGTCGCCCGTTTTGGAGGCCGCATCCATAAACGCCTGCGCTGTTTGTGGAGGAATGCCCGCTTTGGTTAAGTCTTCGTAAATTTCTATAGGCGTACGGCTTCCCATGTCGTAACCCGGACCAATCGTTACTCCCGAAAGCCCACCTGGAAAATGGGGCACCAAACTTTGTCCCTGATGACCTATTTCTTGCTGATACGTAAAGGAATATCTGGACATTTGACTCTTCAGTGATGGTTACAACAAAATTAATATGCTTTAAACGACAAACCCTAACCGAATACTCAAAAGGTTAAATATCGTTAATTCTTGTCAATGTGTTTGATGTAATCGACTGTAAATCAACATTAAATGAAAGATTAGGCGTGAAATAAAGGGCAATTGAGGGCCAACCATGAACGTTTGAGTAAAAACTTATACTAACTTTGTGGCGTGAAAAAGTGGTTATACATTGTTTTTTGCGGGTTTTGTTCCGTTGCGGGTTACGGCCAAATCAGGATGCCGACGGGCGGCTCATTAGGTTCAGGTCAGCAAGGCGGCTTGGGGCAGGGTGGACAGGTCAAAATTGATGATTCTACCAAGGTGATTTATGGCCCTCGTACTGCGCGTTATTTTTTGGAAGAGGATATTTTTGATAATCATAAAACCCTCTATCAAATTGATACATCATACGATGATTTTCATCGCTATAACTTTGTGCAACGCGATGATTTTCAGCTGGTAGATTTGGGTAATTTTGGTACGGCTTCTCGCAATGTCTTCTTTCGACCCATCGAGCAGCTAGGTACTCAATTTGGTTATGATGCCTATTCTCCTTACGCTTATCAAATCAACGACGTAAAATACTACGACACCAAATCCCCGTACACCAACCTCTACCTGACGTTGGGCGGAGGCGGGCAGAATATCCTTCGTTTCGACCACAGCCAAAACCTCTCTCCTCGCTTAAATTTGGGAATGAACGTTCAGCGTTTTACGACCAATAAACAATTCGGGACCAGCGGGCAGAGTGATTCGCAAACCAATTTAGCCCAGAACTGGGGGTTTATTTTTCACGGAAATTACCGCTCCAAAGATGAGAAATACACTTTTTTGGGGCAATTCAACCACTTGAACCACCAGGTGTACGAACAGGGCGGGATGTCGCCCGACAGCCTTAATTTCAAAACCGACCGGGGTATTGAATACGATAACCCATCGGCTACGTTTCGGACGGCGCAATCATGGGAGCGGCGCAACAATTGGCACACTTACCAGCAGTATGTTTTGGCGCAGGGTTTTCAGGTGTATCATGTGTTTGATTACAAACGCAGTATTGATGTTTTCTCCGACACTGACCTGACCAATGCCCGTCTATATGGGTTTTATAACAATTATTACTACGATTCTACGCAAACCCGGCAGGAAGTAAAGTTTCGGTTGTTTGAAAACAAATTTGGCATCAAGGGACGTTTTCAGGGGTTTAATTACCGCGCCCATTACCGTCAGCGCATTGCCAATATGAACGGTGCTTATGCAAAAAGCGACAGCACAACGGGAACGTATCGACTCAGTCGATTTGAGAATTTTGTGGGGTTATGGCTTGCCTATTACCTCAAAGACAGCACCCAAAGGGCCACTGCCGAATTTGAATATCTGTTGGGCCGCGATTTTAAAATCAAAGGAGAAGTGGTAAGTAAATGGTTTCGAGTAGGTTATCTCTCAACGTTTACGTCGCCTACTTTTGTGCAACAATTGTACGATGCTAATCACTTGCGTTGGGCTAACTCTAACCGATTGGTCAATTCAAACAACATTTACGGTCAAATAAACGTCAACACCAAGCAACTCAGATTGAGTCCTCGATTGGATTATCATTTAATCAACAACTATTTCTATTATGATACCGCCGCCGTGGCGCGTCAATACACCAGTGCATTTAGTGTGGTGCGAGTAGGAGGAGAAGCAGAATGGCGTCCGGGCAAATTTCAATTTTTGACCCAAACCTATTATACCTTGGTGTCAAACAATGACATTCTGCGTATTCCTCGCTTTTTTGCCAATTTCCGCGCTACGTTTGATTTCGTCTATGCAAAAGTTCTTTTTCTACAAGTGGGTGGAGAAATTCATTACAAATCGGCTTATTATGCCGATGCCTACATGCCCCTGACTCAACAGTTTTATCTTCAAAATCGCCTCAAAACCGAAGGCGTGGTGTATACAGAAGTCTTCCTCAATGCCCGCATTAACCGGGTTAGATTGTTTGTAAAAATGGCCAATGCAGCTCAGGGAAATTATCAGGGGGCATTGATACGTGGGTATTTTTCTACTCCCTTTTACCCAGTTGTGGGACGGTCGCTTGGTTTTGGGGTCAATTGGCCCCTCTTTGACTGATTTCGTTCGTCTATGTTTTTCCCCTATTTAGTCGTTTAGACCTTACAGTTGGTCGTTTTTATGTACTTCCTAACACTTTAGGAGTAACATTTGTATACTCAAAATTGTCTTAAGCAGTAGACAAATTATCATAATCAATTTATAATGAAAAAAGTATTTTACATTTTAACAGCCGTTTTAGGTATTACTTTCACTTCTCAAGCGCAGTTTCCTGGAGGTGGGGGCTTTGGTGGTGGTGGTCGCGGTGGTGACCGAGGCCCGGGCGGAATGGGCCAACAACAACAGCAGGCTATGCCAGACCTTCCCAAAGGAAACGGCCGGATATCTGGAATCATCGTTGACTCTGCTTCTGGTAAGCCAGTTGAATATGCAACCGTCGCGCTTTTTGATATTAAGTCAGGTAAGCCCGTTGATGGTTCGGTGACTGACGTCAAAGGAGCGTTTTTATTAAAAGGAGTACCCGATGGAGATTTTAAGTTTGTGGCCAGTTTTATTGGCTATAAAAACTTCGAAATCGCCAAACTAACGATTGGAAAAGGCAACAAAGAACAAAATTTGGGGAATTTAAATTTGCCCCCCGATGTACGGACTTTGGCTGAAGTAACCGTAACGGGAGAAAAAGCCATTATCGAAGATAAAGTAGACCGTTTGGTGTACAATGCCGAAAAAGACATTTCAAATACGGGAGGTGATGCGGGTGACGTGCTCCGTAAAGTCCCCCTTCTTTCGGTGGATTTGGACGGTAACGTATCTATGCGTGGAAGTGAAAATATCCGTGTATTGATCAACGGCAAACCTTCTACCATCGTTGCCAACAGCGTGGCCGATGCCTTGAAAATGATTCCATCCGACCAGATTAAAACCGTAGAAGTAATCACTTCACCCTCGGCCAAATACGACGCAGAAGGCTCGGCGGGTATCATCAATATTATAACCAAGAAAAACACCCTTCAAGGTATTACGGGCTCAGTTGATATTGCAGGTGGAAATCGGTCAAGCAATTTATTCGGAAATGTAAACCTGAGAACTAAAAAATTGGGCATATCCGTCAACGCGGGCGGACGTATGATGTACCCGCCAACGGGTGGTTATATCAATATCAGTCGTCAATTGGCCAATGGTGACGTTGTGAGAACCCGTCAAGAAAACAATGGTCAACAATTGGGTGGATTTGGTAATGCACAATTGAGTATTGACTATTCCCCAACTACAAAGGACAACGTAACCCTGAGTGTTCGTAACAGTCGCCGTGCATTCAATCAATACAACACGCAGCAATCATTTAGCTTTTTGGGCACAACCGCCAATCCGACGTTTGCCAACAAGATTGATACCAAAAATATCGGTAACAACCTTGACGTAAACTTAGATTACACCCGTAAGTTTGAAAAAGAAAACAAGGAATTTAGCATTTTGGCCCAGTTGAGTCAAAATGCGGGTGACAATAGCTATACCCGTGACCAATACCGTGGTTCGACAGAGGGGGAACTGTTTTACCGTGAAAGCAACCCTAATAAAAGTTTAACGAAGGAGCGCACCTTACAGGTTGATTATCAAGACCCAATCAGTAAATATGCCCAAATTGAAACGGGAGCTAAAATGATTTTACGTCATATCGAAAGCGACTTTCGTTTCAATTATGATAGTACAGGTCGGGGAGCTTATACCCCTAATCCACTGAGAACTAACGTTTTTAGCTATGACCAAAACGTTTTTGCGGGTTATTTGTCTTTCTTGTTTCAAACAACCAACAAGTGGGGCTTCAAGCCAGGCCTGCGCTATGAATATACCCAACTGGGGGCCAAATACCAAGATGCCCCTGCGGTAGCATTGCCGAACTTCTCTACTTTGGTTCCGAGCATTACAATTTCAAAAAGCCTAAAAGGCAATAAGACGATTCGTTTTAGCTACAACCGCCGTATACAGCGTCCGTCTATTCAGTTCTTGAACCCCAACGTTTCGCAGAGTGATCCGTTCAACGTTTCTTTCGGAAACCCGAACCTTGACCCTGAATACACCAATAACTTTGAAGTTAACCTGAGCACGTTTATCAAA
>JAIXPV010000001.1 GCA_027486105.1 Runella sp.
AATCAAGTGTTTTTTCGCTAGACTTTTCTCTTGGTTGACAATCCATCCCGAAACATTTTTGTGCCACTCGCGCGATTTGGCGGAGGAAACTTCCAAGGTATTTTTCCAGTTATTTCCAGGTTGTTTTAAATCATCTGCGCCCATGTAATCGTTCCAAACCAGTACCGTATCTTTGCCTTCCGCCCAAGGCTCGTTCTGGATTTCGAAGTAAAAATGGTCGTATTGATTCAATTCCTGCACCAGTTTGCGGGTGTAAGCTTCCTGATATTTCAGGATTGCGCCATTGTTGAGCGTGTTTACTTGGTTGGGAGCAAGGTCGGTAGGGGTTTGATTGACGTTATTTCGGCCATTGAAAGGATGATACGCCCAACCTGCTCCGTAATACGACGAAAAAAGGCAAATTTCTACAATCACCCCGCTCTGCTCGGCCTTTTTCATGAAGTCATGTAAACGCACAAAAAACGCTTCGTCCCACACATTAAGATCGTATTTGTCATTTATTTTTTTCCAAGGCAATAGCAAACGGTTGTCGGCGGGAGCCATGGTGTTTTTTTGAATGCCAAACGCCCCTGGCTTTTCGTAGTACGCCCCCGTAAACAGCCGAGTTGTGTTAAGGCCGTCGGTTTGCAGGGTTTTGAGGTAAGTATCGTAGTTAAAATCAAGGTTCATCACCGCGCCGTAGTGTTCTCCCGACCCCACAATGACGGTTGGGTTGCCCTTATACGTGAAATAATGGGGGTTTTGGGGCAACAATGCTAACGTTTGACCTAATGCTGCAAAGCAAGCAATAAACGCGCAGAATAGAGAGACAACAATTTTCATGATAGGTTGTGGGGAAGTAGAACGTTATTGGCAAGTCTATATTTTTTTAGGATAGCCATTGATCAAACCACTCAAAAGCATCTTTTTGCATAGGTTGGTCAAACTTATGCTCACCATCGTAAAACTTCCCTTGGTACTTTTCGCTGGCTCCTGCTTTGGCAAAGATTTCACGCAGTTGGGTATCTGCTTTTTTCATTTCGGGCAACGTAAATAAATCATCATCGTTGTTGTTTTGAACCATCGTTGGCAACGGTACCCGTATCCCCAAAATCTCGGGAAAATCTAAATAATTGGGCAACAACGGCACGTAGAGCATCCACGTGTGCGTGTATGATTTGTACAAAATAAAATCATCCCAAGTCGACATAAAACCCACGCAAACCGCACATTTGATGCGCGCATCCAACCCACCCAAGTACGCCGTCCGCAATCCCCCACCCGACAAACCAGCGCAACCGATGCGGTTTTTGTCAACTTCGGGACGCCTACTTAAAATATCCAAGGCAATTTGATCTTCTGCCAAAACTACGCCTGGCCACGTGGTACCGCCGCAAAACAATGATTTCGACATAACGTGCTCATGCTCACCCGCCCAGGCATTATAGGCTTGGATATTCTCGGTTTTTTCGGGGTCAGCGTCCGACTTGCCTTCCGTTTTGAGTGGCCCCCAAGAGTACCCCGCGACTTCATCGTACAAAACCCGGCGACTTTCAAACGCAAATGTATCGTGAACCAACACCACATAACCGCGCTTGGCAAGTTCATTGGCCCAGGCCTTGCCGCCGTAATAATGCTCTTGATGCTCAACTAACAACGGGTGCATTTCATCCGAAAGGCGCACGATTTTACGTTTACCAAAGTATTTATTGCCGCCGTGGTCGTGAAGCGCCAGAATCGCAGGCAAGGGTTTGGTCGCTCCTTGCGGCTTCAAAAGATAGGCTTTGGTAGGGCGACCGTAGGGCAATTGCCACGACAGTTCTTCAATATCTAAGCCATCATACGCGTATTTTTTCTCGACCGTCACTGCGGGGGTCTTTCCCAAATCAGGCTTAAAAATCAACTCATTGGTTTTGGCAAGTGCTTCATTTTGCCACGTTTTTACGTTGTTCCATTTAGCGTGTCGGAACGATAACGCAGGGATATTTTTTACCAATGAGGCGGCCCATTCGCCGTAAGTGCCAATCAGGCTTTTCTGAGTTGCCATTGTTTTTATGTTGGTGGTAAGAACATGATTCCCTAACGATACATTCATTGCATCGGGCAGTACTGCCAAAGAAGCCGCCATACTTGCAGATGTTTTAATGAATTTTCGGCGGGAAGCAGAGGGTTTTCCGTTCATTTTTAAGGGTTTCTTCTATTTTGCTTACTTTATTTGGTTTGCACGCTATCCAACAACTCAAATTCGGCCTTAAAAAGCGCAGGGCGTTCTTGCACTTTATCCCCCAATTCCAGCACTACACCCGATCTTTTATCATGGCCTTTCCACTCCGGAATACCTTTGGCGTTGGGGTTGCCTGTTTTAGCAAAATTCACCCAATAATCGGCCATGTTGTTTTCCAATTGACGGTCAACTTCCTGCCAGGGCCGATTCCAGCGGTGCAAGGTATGCAGTGCATAAGGCACCTCAGAGGTGTGAAATGCGCCATAATTGGGAAAGTTGGGCTTATCGGGCGGCACGTGCGTAAAATGATATAGGTAGGCTTTGCTTTTATTGAAACCAGCCCACAAATGCGCCGAACGGGCCGCAAACGAAAGCAAGCCCAATTTCAACTGGGCAGCTTTGGCCTCATCGTCGGTAGCGGCGGGAAAGAGCTTCAAAAATTCGTCGGCCTTTTCACCGTATTTTTCCCGCAATTGTTGTTTGAATTTCTCAGCTGAAAGCGCCTGTCCGCCCGTAATACTGCCGTCGCCCGTAACCCAGCCCGCCATCAGTGGTACGTCGTTGTGTTTGCCTTCTTTAAAATGATTGAAAATATCGGTAGGCAACACATGACCATCCAGTGTAACGCCAAAACGAATGCCGCCCTGCGTGGCCGCCAAAATTTCTTCGGGTGTTTTTTTTCGTAATTCCGCCAAGTTGGCCGCATTGGCTTTCTTCTGAAACGCTTCACCCAATTTTTCGGCATCCGCCAACGACGTCGGAATTCGGTTGGAAAGCATCCCGCCGCTTTGGGCAATGGCTCGGTGGAAAAGGCGTTTGGCCAAGGGCGATGCTACCAAACAATTGACGCTCATCGACCCCGCAGACTGCCCAGCAATGGTAACGTTGTTGGGGTCTCCACCAAAAGCGGCAATGTTGTTTTGAATCCATTTGAGGGCCGCAATTTGGTCCAACAAACCATAATTTCCCGATGCGTTGTTTTGTTCTTTACTCAACTCAGGATGCGCCATAAAACCCAACGCGCCAACCCGATAATTGATGCTGACAAAGACAACGCCTTTTTTGGCCATTTCTTCACCGTCGTAAATAGCACAAGCCGCCGAACCCGACGAAAAACCTCCGCCATAAATCCACACAAACACAGGGCGATTTTCGTAAGCCAACTTTGCCCCTGTCCACACATTGAGGTACAGGCAATCTTCGCTCAACGGCTCGGGGGGAGCAATAAATTCTTCGGTCCAGCAATAAAAAGGTGCAGGTTTGGACTGAATCGGACTAGCCGAGAAGGATTCACATTTGCGAACGCCTTGCCAGTTTTTGGGGGGCTGAGGAGCTTTCCAGCGCAAATTGCCCACGGGTGGGGCGGCAAAAGGAATCCCTTTATATATATGAATATCGCCACTTTTTAGGCCTGATATAGTCCCATTTTCGGTCTTGACGATGTCGTATTGCGCCTGCGTTTTCAGCGCAAGGGCAAGCAATCCTACCAGAAGAAGATTTGGAAGTATTTTCATAACTACCCAAATCATAAAAATGAGAGAAACTACTCATAATACAGTTAAGAGGCCACCTTTCTTAGCATTTCTACCATCGCCACAAATACCCGTTAGTGAGCCCTCCACTCATCTAATTGCATCCTTTCTTCTAAAAAAACCGTTAATGTATGTTAAGAATCACGCTAACGTCGGTTTTTAGCTAATTTTGTGCGTTAATGTTAATACTGCACAGAATTTAAAAAGAACGACAGCCTACAGACCCGTCGCCTGTGTAAACGGCACTATTCATTGATTTTATGATTTTTTCAAAAATTAGCCATATCCTTTGCAACCCCAAAGCCCTATTCTGCGTATATGGGATTAAACGACTTATCATTCTAATGAGCGTCTTCAGTTCCGTATACACTTATGCCCAACGCCCTACCTCAGGCCCTACTTCCGCCACTCAAGGAGAAGAAAAGGTTTTTTTGCTCGGCGCCGATAGCATGACCGTCATGAAAATGACGGATGGAAGTGAAG
>JAIXPV010000634.1 GCA_027486105.1 Runella sp.
CCCGCAGAATGGTCGTGGTACGACAATGGAGAATGTTCCAGATTTGCCACCTCCACATGACCCTCATGCCCCAAAAGCGTATCGTCGGGAAGGTCATTTTCTAGGTAGGGTTTTACCAAAGATACATAATCTTCTTTATTTTCGGGGGTCATTCCCGTCCATTCTTCCGCAGTATAGGTGTTATACCACTGCCCATGCCACTCAAAAATTCCTCCCGGCCCCACTTGAGCCCGGGCGGCATCAAACGCTTCTTTAAAAGGCACATCTTGCTTTACTTCTGCCACCTCCAATATAGGCGCGGCCTGTCCTGCCAGCTCCGCAGCAGGTGGGGTTAGAGGCGGTACAACATACGCCGTTTCGGATGGTTTTTCAGTAATCGTGGCATTGATAATCTCCGTCGTGATTCCACCTGATGTATCCATCACTTCGGCTACTTCGGAAGGCTCCTGATTCATTGCCCACCAAGACACAAAGGCAATGTTGCCTACCATGACAATACCCGCACCCGCCATTTCGGTTGGTGACATTTTATCGGGACTGAATATTTTGGGTAACTCACGGGCAGGCGAAGCCCCCGCCTGAGGTTGTGGTTGCGGCTTGGGTGGTTGCGGTTGGGCATCTTCTTTCTTGTGAAAACCCAACATTCCAGTTTCATCCAACATAACTTTAATTTTGTTAAACTGTGAATAAATCGTCCGTTGACACATCGGTATCTGGCCCCACAGGCGTGTCGTGTGTGCCGTAGCCTGACGTATAATTTAGGTGTGTTTCTACCGCATGAACGCCAGCATCTTCATGGCTTGGAATATCAATAATCGGAGCCTTTTCGTAGGCTTCACTTTGCGCCATGATGGGTTGGCCATCTAGGCCAATCGGCACGGCAGTTTCGAGTGTATTATTGCCATCGGTATCCACCAAAGCCAAATCAGGCTTGCCATTCTTGTCGGTATCGACGAGGGCAATCTCCGCCTGTACATCGGTATCTTTATTGACCAATGCGGTTTCGGCGTAGCCATCACCGTCGGTGTCCAAATCCACCACCTCCGATGCTTCATTAAGGCTCGACAATGAATTGGCCACGGTCGAAGTGGGGGCGCCCGTAGCTGGATGCATGGGAACTTGCCACGGGTTTTCCAAAACTTCGGCTTTATCTTCCAATACTTGCCCTTCGTCAGATACGGGGATGGCGGTTTCGAGTTTTCCGTCGTTGTTTTTATCCACGTACATAAAGCCCGAGATACCTTCTCCTGGCTCGTCTTTGATGACCACATCCGCCAGACCATCGTGGTTATGATCCGCCATGGTAGTTTCTTCAATGCCATCGTTGTCGGTATCCAATCTAACAATATCTGGTTGCAATTCTACCGCTGGCGCTTCGTTTTCTACTTCTACCGGGTTGATAATCGGCTCAATACGTGTCGTAAAATCCGCCTGCATTTCTGGAGGCATGGCATTCCATTCTTCGATGGAATACGTGCTGTACCATTGGCCTTTGTATTCAAAAAGTCCACCTGGCCCTACTTGATTACGCGCCTCAATAAACGCATCCTTAAATGCTGAGTCGTCGTTTATTTCGGCAATTTTAATCTCATCTGGCACCACTGGCAGAGGTTGTGGCTCTGGCTCTGGTTGGGAAACTGGTTTAGGCTTGGGAGCTCCTCCCGATGGCTTGGGAGCAGGAAGTGGAGGCGGCGGTGACTCAACCACCGCCACTGGAGGCTCTATAAATTCTTCTTTGGGCAACTCGGGCACAATCGAATCAACGGGAGGCTGCACGGTGGGTTTCACTGGCACAGGCGTATCGTCTCCTTCAAAAACGGTCCATGAAATAAATCCTATACTCCCTACCGCTACCGCACCAATCGCCAACGCTCCCGCCACTTTAGAATAATCTTTGGGAGCTTTTGGCTTCGCCGCCGGGGGCGGAGGCGTAGCAGCAGGCGGTGACGAAGCCGCTTGAGGAGGCAGATTTGGGGGAGAGAGCGGCGGCGTTTTTTGGGCAGGCTCATTAGGCCCACCAAAAAACTGGGTGTGTTCATTAAGGCTCATTTATTTTCAGCGTTTAAAGGTTCAAGGTTTTACCCAAATCGCTTTGCACTGTACACACAGGCGTTGCTTTTTGTGGTACTCGTAAGGAAAGCCGTATAACGAGCGGCTACATTTAGGGCACACGTACTGAATCTTAAAATCGTTTTCGATATCGGTGACTAAATTCTGCGTTTTGGCCGATTTGTTTTTAGACATCAATTCACGAGCGGCTAAGCCTACAGCACTGCCCACTGCGGTACCTACGCCAGGTACTGGCACAAAAAGAGTCCCCAACAGGGCGGGTGCAATGATGACGCAAGCTGTAATAAATGTATCCATACTATTATTACCCCGGGCCTGTTGAAGCAATAATTGATACCGATCCCAGACATCCTGCAACTTGCCAAATTCCAAAGAATAATCATTGGGGTCGTCGCGGGTGGTGCGGGCAGCGTCGAGTATTTGTTGGAGGCTCAGGCGCTGGTCGGCCACCAAAATAATGTCGTTGTGGTTGATACTTTTACGTTTGATGCGAAAACCGTTGACAAACGTACCGTTGGTAGAGCCTAAATCTTCGAGAACAACCGTATTTTGAGCAGGGTTAATCACGGCCCGGGCGTGCTGGCCCGATACTCCCCTTGAGTTGAGTACCACCTGCCCCGGCAGCGGTTGCTGTCCTCGTCCGATTAGGATTACCTGCATTGGAGTTGTTTCGTTATTCGTTGTATTTCAGCGTATTGCTTACTGAGGGCTAATTTACGAAACAAATGAATATGCGCCCTAATCCTTTTTATCGAACGGTAAAAGATTCTTTGGCCCTACTATGTTATCTTTAACAAAAAAAGCTATTTGTACTTATGAGGACCATTTTTTGGCTATGGGCTATCCTTTTTATTCCTTTTTTGGCACCCGCTCAGCAAATTACATTTGATGAATACCGACGCCGGGCCGATGCCTGCCTTGAGCGGGAAGACTATGCCTGTGCCATACAAAATTACGAACGAGCACTCCGAATCAGGGAAAATGATGCTCACTGTACTGAGGGTTTGACCAAAGCGACCCAAGCCCTGAAGAAACCTAAACCACCAAAATCTAAGCCACAAAAACCCGTGGTTAACAGCCCCCAACCTTCTCCGACAGCACCTCCCGAAATTCGTGCTTATTTGGTGGTTACAACAGATTTACCCATCCATGTATATATCAATGGCGGGACACGTCAATTCGTTTCTCCCAACGATATTGCCAAAAAACTACCTTTGGACGCTGGCGCAAATCTTGTCATGATCAAACCAACCGATGGTGGCTCCGACGGATTTGAAAAAACCGTCACCGTTCGGGCGTCTGGGAATCAGCTTTTGAAAATTAATTTATTGGAAGAAAGGCGAGCCGCCGAAAAACAATCCAAGCCTAACGTGTTACAGCCCACCACCAACACCCTCGTAAATACGTCGCCCAAAAAAGAAGAAAATCTACCCAAAAAAGACGCTCAAACGCCCAAAAACGATGCGCTTTCGGAAGAGTTCAGTCGTTTGATGATCGCGGTAAAAGGAGGAACGTTTCAGATGGGAAGCAAAAATGAAAAACCAATCCATACGGTCCTGAACGATTTTTATATCAGCAAATACGAAGTTACCCAGCAACAATGGCGTAGCATCATGGGAACGCTGCCCAAGAAATTGACCAATAACGGCTGCAATGATTGTCCGGTTGAACAAGTATCTTGGAATGATGTGCAAGAATTCATCAAAAAGCTGAATCAACGCACTGGCCTAAACTACCGGCTACCGACCGAGGCCGAATGGGAATACGCCGCGCGGGGTGGGACGCAAAAAAGCAATTATACAGTAGAGTTGAAGGATGCGGGCTGGTATCGTTCAAACAGTGGAAAAAAATCGCACCCCGTCGGGCAGAAATTGCCGAACGAATTGGGTCTTTATGACATGCAGGGAAATGTATGGGAATGGTGTCAGGATTGGTACGACCCCAATTATTACGCAAAAAGCCCCGTCAATAATCCAGTAAACATGACGGAAGAAAAATATAAGGTTATTCGCGGAGGTTCGCTGGATTCGGGTGCCGACGCCACCACGCACACCAGCCGCGACGGATACAAACCCGCAAGCGATAATGGCTACGTGGGTTTTCGGTTGGTACGCAACTGAGACCTAACTTATTTCTCGCCGTTGGATAAAAATAGTTAGGCTTTTAAGTCAAAATCGGTGTATTTTGGCTATTTGAAATCGAAATTCGGATGTTTTGCGCCTTATGACTTACGAGCAATTTAAACAACGTTATCGCTACGACCCCGCCAACGACATTCTTGGTGAGGGGGCTTTCGGCAAAGTTTTTCGCGCTATTGACACCGAAAATGGCTCTACCGTAGCTATCAAAGTGGCCCCCGTCAATTCGTCTAACGAAAGTCATTCACTCAAACATGAGTTTGAGACCGTCGGCAAGGTAGACCCACACCTCAACATTGCGATGTATGATGAATGTTATCGTTTTTCGGTAGAGTGGGCTGGCTTACATGATTTTGCCGTTTTGGAATATTATCCGTTGGGGAGTTTGGACAAAATCATCAAAAATCACTCTCTTACCGATTCCGAAAAGCACGATTTAGCCGTCGGTATTTTGGAAGGTCTTCGTCATCTGCACACAACGGGGGCGCAGGGAGTGGTTCACCGTGACCTCAAGCCGCGAAACGTCTTGATTCAAAAATGGCGCGGCAAGTACATTCCCAAAATCACCGATTTTGGCCTCAGTAAGTTTTCGGACTCGATTTCCAACAGCGTGATTTCGCAGAGCTTCAAGGGGGGCACGCTCAACTATGCTTCACCTGAGCAAATTAAAGGCGAACAGATTCGCCGAAATACCGATTTATGGTCATTTGGAGTCATTTTGCACGAAATCATGACGGGCGAAGTCCCTTATAAAATTGATGACAGTTCGGAAAGTACACTTCGGCAAGTGTACGAACGGATGAACAATCAATCTTTGCCCGAGTCGTTTAAAAACGTCAGAGAGCCTTACGCCTCCATCATCAAAAAGTGTTTGATGGTTAACCCCAACCAACGCTACCGAGCCGCCGATGAAATTCTCTTAGCCATTCGCCAAATACCGAATCCAGCTGTCTCCCCACCACAGCCCCCAATTCCCTCCGTTGCACCAATAGCTGAAGCAAAGGCCGACCAAACCGAGATATTTGAAGATAGCCCTTTTGCGGGCTTAGGAAAAGCCGCCGATTCTTTCGATTCTTCGGCCGATATGCAACCGTTGAAAGAAGCCTCTGCTCCCCAACAAAAGGGCTCAAAGGAAAGCGATGGGTACGTTCGTTCAACGCCAAAACCTAAGAAAACTTCCAACAATATGCCCTTGATTATTTTAGTTGGGGTGGCGGCTCTGGTGCTCATTACTGCTTCGGTGATATATTTTGGCGGGGATAAAAAAGAAGACGTCACGCTCCAAACCACGGATACAACGACAACCGCCGCGCCCCAAGCCGTAGTAGATACGGCAGCGCTGGCCCAACAGATGGATTCGCTCTTTAATATTCCTGATTATCAGAAATATGCGCAAATCTCACTCCAAGACTCCATTCTGAAGCAACGCGCCCTTAGCAAATTACTTAACAAAGCACTGGAAGCCGACAAATTTGGGTTGGAATACGCCGAGGACCGCGACTATATGAGTTCGGTCTGCAAAGCAATCCTGCTCATTGACCCCAAAGAGCCTAAAGCCTTGAGCCGTTTGGAAAAAATCGCTAAGTATTAACCCTTTTTCAATTTTGATCACTGAATTACTCAAAAAACACCACGCTTCGTTTGCGCCCGTTGTCCCGTTCGATTGGTCTAAAAACGACTTTTTACGTTTAGATTTTACCCAACAAAATACTGAATTAGAGCTGGTTAAATTACAAAATAGCCAACTTTTTTCAGACTATGTTTTTGGAAAACTACGCGCTGCCCATGCTTCGGTTGGGGTAGGCGGCTACAACGAACACCGAACCATTTATCGTCGCAGTGCCCATTTTCAACAAACAGAAGAGCCGCGCTGTATTCACCTTGGCGTTGATATTTGGGCGGCGGCTGGCACGCCCGTTTTTGCACCGCTGGCCGGACACGTTCATAGCTTTGCCAATAACGCTAACTTTGGCGATTATGGCCCAACCATTATTCTGCAACACACCCTCGAAAACCATCTTTTTTACTCCCTTTATGGGCATTTGAGCGCAGAATCGCTGGAAGGATTGTACGATGCAAAGCCCATCGAAAAAGGGCAGCAAATCGCTACATTTGGTCAATTTCCCATCAACGGCGACTGGCCGCCACACCTGCATTTTCAACTCATAACCGACCTGCTAGGCCTGAAAGGAGACTTTCCTGGCGTGTGCACCTTACGAGAGCGGGGGCGTTTTTTACAACTTTGCCCCGACCCCAACCTGATTTTGGGCATACCAGGGCTTTTTCAGTAGTAACATTTAGCCCTTGCCAGCAAAAGAGTTACCTTTGCCCTACTTAAGCGCATTCACTGGGTTGAATGACCGTAATTAATTAGAGCAATCAATAAAAAGTAAGTACAACATGGGAACACGCCGTTTGCGAATGGGTCAATACAATCGACTTCAAGTCGTGAAACGCCTAGATTTTGGAATTTATTTGGACGGATACGAAGACGAAATTTTGGTTCCGACCCGGTACGTCCCCGAAGGCGTTGAAATCGGCGACTATCTCGACGTTTTTGTGTACCGCGATTCAGAAGACCGCGTCATTGCCACTACCCTTGAGCCTTACGGGACCGTAGGCGAGTTTGCCTACCTGACGGTCAGTGCCGTGACAGCGGCGGGGGTTTTTATGGACTGGGGCTTGCCAAAAGATTTGTTTGTTCCGTTCAAACAACAACGCGACAACATGCTTGTGGGTAAGTCTTTTCTGGTGTTTATTCATTTAGACACCCAAACCGACCGCATTGTGGCATCGGCCAAAATTGATCGTTTTTTAGACGAAGATATTTCAGAACTGAAAGAAGGAATGGAAGTAGAACTTCTCCCTTTTGAGTACACTGATTTGGGCATTAAAGCCCTCATCAACCAGCGGCATTTGGGCGTTTTGTACCACGGCGAAGTGTTTAAAGACATTGATTTGGGGAAGCCCACTAAAGGCTACATCAAAAAAATCAGGGATGACAAAAAAATAGATGTGTCGCTAGTTGAGCAATCCTACAACCGCATTGCTGACAGTAAGAGTGTTCTTTACGAAAAACTGGAAGCCGCCGAAGGACATTTTCTGCCATTTACCGATAAATCTGACCCCACGCTGATTCATAAAACGTTTGGTATGTCCAAAAAAGACTTCAAAAAAGCCATCGGGGGGCTGTTAAAAGAAGGAAAAATCAAGTTGGAAGAAGACGGTATTCACAAAGTTTGATTTCTTGAATTTACTCCTTAAAAAAAGCGCGATCAAAAATCGCGCTTTTTTTGGACTAAGGTCTATTGTTTACCCCAATAGATATCTTTGTATCGGTAAGAAATGTCTGTTGTTAATAGGCAGTACTACCAGCAAAGACGCCTTCGAGATTAAAAAGGTTGGAAAGCCCATAATTTTTTTTTCAGGCCCGCATGTCCTCCATTAATTTCTGTAAAACTGCCACTACTTTTTCGGTCTGCTCGCGGCTCGGTGTCGTGTCCCAATTACCCACAATTCCGTTACCCCCCAAATAAATACCGTCTTTTCGAGAAATAATACTCGCACCTTTGGTATTGAGTTTATAAGTCACCTCGGGCTGCGGAATTAGACACGAAAGCTGCCCCGAAACGGGTGTCAGGTGTTCATCGTTAAAAATCGCTTTAGCCCCCAAACCCATACAATTGACCACGCATTTTTCGGGGAGAGCATCAATATCTTCTATTTTTTTGATTTCTTGTATTTTAACCTTTCCACCAAACAACAAAAAATCGGTCATGTGTTTGTGTAGATAGGTTGGAATATTAATCATCACGTTGGAGCGCTTTGATACATAATCGGCCTTAAACGGATGTTCTCTTTTGTTCAACATGATTCGTTCAGGCACCAATCCCGACAAATCTGCAAATATTTCTGAATTTGGACGCTCGGCAGGCGGCTCGTTGAATACGTTATACTCATCCACCCACGAGATAATATCGTTTAAGCCCAACTGAAACTGAAACGCCCTGAAAGACAAACGGGTGGCTTTTTCCCACCATGCCTTAAATTCGGGGGTGGCCTTTTGCGGGTCGCAAACTCTCGACGACGGTGACCACGTTCCGGTAGCCAAACTACTCGTAACGTTGGGGGCAAGGTCTTTGGCATAAATTGTTACTTCAAGGCCTTTTTCCTGCAACAGTCGCGCGGTGGTGAGACCAATAGTGCCCGCACCGATCACAGCGACCTGTTTAACGCCCGTTTTCAGGACTTCTTCGCGCGCCAACATGCCCGAACCCCACGACAACGACCAGCCGCTCCCTCCATGACCATAATTATGGACGAGGGTTTTGCTCCCTAACTGCTCCGATTCGAGCCTTGGGCCAATGGTTCGGAAAGGCCGGAGCCCCACGGTTTCCCGGACAATGCGGTCCATTGAAAGACGCAATTTAGGGATTCGATAATACCCCATATTGATTTGGAAATGCTTATCGGCATATCCTTTTGCGGTAGTAGCGCAAGAAGCAACCGTACTACCCACAGCCGCCCAACTGCCCGCAATAGCGCCCTGTTGGATAAATCCACGACGATTCATAAAGAAGGATTAGAGTGTTGAATGAAATCGTTACTGCCGTGCGGCCTTCGGCAATACATTTATAACTTTTATCAAATCTACTTTCAAAAAGGCACACAACAAAATATAATTTTGATTATTTTACATTTCAAAATACTATATTTTTACTTTTCACCATTCAACAACACAAAACCTTTAAATTATGCAAAAATTATTCACTTTCATTGGACTTGTTGTTTTTTCATTTTATTACACAACGACCACCCACGCCCAAGCCGTTGAATTTTTTGGTACACCTTCATCGGCTATTTCATCGGGGGCGGTTATTCCAGAAGGAAAAAAAATGTTTTGGTCCAGCGGCGTTGTTGCAGATGTAGCCGACAGTAGCGCTCAGGTGGGCACGTATGCACGTTTTGGCAACACCAAAACACAAGCTTTA
>JAIXPV010000783.1 GCA_027486105.1 Runella sp.
ATATCAGCTTCGACTTTAATGATTTCTTGGGGAACCGATTTAATAAAAAAGCGTCCTCCCTCCAACTCGGGGGTAACACTCTCGATTATTACGCGGTTTCTTCCTTGAATATCGGCGAGATTTATCATAGGTTATTTGGTTTTAAACCCTAAACCTAAAAAAATACCCCGACGTGAACAAGCGTCGGGGTAGAGCAATTGCTATTTTATTTAACTAAAATCCTATTCTTTGTCGTTCAGAAGTAGTTGGGGCATCTTTCTGGATTAGGTCAATAATCATTCTTCCCGCTATTTTCTCGCGTAAGTATTGATTTTCAAGTCGTAATTTCTCGTTTTCGATTTGGAGTTTTTCTACTTCGAGTTGTTGTAACTCTTGCTGGAGTGGGGTAGTTTGGTCCATTAAAACCAGAACACTTATGTTTAACACCTCCGCAATTTGATAAAACCGAGAAAGGGTCAGGTCGGTTTTGCCTCGTTCAATATCACCGTAAGCAGTAGTGGAAATGCCCAGCGAGTCGGCCATGTTTTCTTGAGAAAGGCCATGTTCGAGGCGATAGAGACGGATTTTTTCAGCAATTGTTTTCATCTTGACCTAAAAACCACAAAAGCCACGCGAAGGTTCGCGTGGCTTTCATTTGTCGTACTCGTTGGGGCGAATTATTTCGCAGCAGCAGCAGTATCAACAGCAGCAGTATCAACAGCAGCAGTGTCAACAGTAACAGTAGTATCAACAGCTACAGCTGTAGTATCTGTAGTAGCAGCTTCTTCAGTTTTACCGCCACAAGCTGCAAGAGTTACCATACCAGCTACGAACAAGAATGCAAATGCCTTTTTCATTATTTTGTGATGTTTTAAGGTTTCCTTCACAAAGGTAAGTCCTTTTTTAATATTAACAATACTTTTCTTAAAAAAAAATTAAAAAATACTTAAAAGGGAAATTTTTTATAAAAAAAGTACAATATGTATTGCCAAATCCCCCTTTTTATTACAACTCTCTGCCGAATGTGATAAGCAAAAACTTAAAATTTATACTAATCCTTTAAGGAAATCGGGCATTAACCCGAACATAAGGGTAATGATTGTAGTGGCAATCAATATCAAACGATAAAAAGGAGACACTTTGATGGCGCTCAATTCTCCTTCGCGCATGTAGGCGGCAATGATGGCTTTGAAATAATAATAAATACCAACGGTAGACATCAAAATAGCAATGACCAGCATCCATGTAAGACCACGGTCAGCGGCGCTAGAAAAAACAAAAAACTTACCCCAGAAGCCAGCCGTAAGCGGTATGCCTGCCAGAGAGAGCATAGACACGGTCAATACAAAGGCCAATAACGGATTCTTTTTGCCTAAGCCATTGAAGGCCTCAAAACGCTCGGCAATTTCGTATGAATGAACACCTGTTTCTTTAGCTACAAGCATCAGTACACCAAACGCGCTGATGGTGGCGATAGAATAGGCCAGTGAATAAAATACAATAGCACTTTGTGATTGGGTGGTGAGAGCGGTTAAACTCAAGAGTAAATAACCTGCGTGCGAGATGCTTGAGTAGGCCATCATCCGTTTGAAACTTGTTTGATAGACCGCTGTAATATTGCCTGCCAAGAGGGTTAAGACGGTAATAACGGCGAGGGTCATCCACCAAAAACTGTAAATTCCCGAAAAAGAGCCAGATAATAAACGATAAATGGCCGCAAAACCTGCCGTTTTGACGATTGTTGACATATACGTCGTAAAAATCGTAGGAGCGCCATCGTATACGTCAGGTGTCCAGAAGTGAAAAGGAGCGGCAGATACTTTAAATAACATGCCAATCAATAACATCAACAACCCGACATACAGCATGGCCGAGGGAGTACTGCTGAATAGCACATAGCCTTTGATTGCAGTAAGGTTGAACGAACCCGTTGCACCGTACAATAAGGCCATTCCAAAAAGCATAATCCCTGTGGCAAATGCTCCCATTAAAAAATACTTGAGCGCAGCTTCGTTGGAGCGAAGGTTCTTTTTATCGCTTCCTGTTAAGATAAACATCGAAACCGATAGGATTTCCACTCCCACAAAAAGCATAATTAGATTTTCGAAACCAATCATCATCACGGCACCTACCAATGAAAATAGCATAAGTGTGTAGTACTCAGCTGGCTGCGCCGACTCATCATCCACAAAACCTCGGGTAAGGGCCACAATCAAAAATGCGGAGAATATAACAATGCCCGAAAACGCCATGGTAAATTTGTTTTCGAACAACATATTTTTGAAATACAACGATGGCATATCGTTCCAATGGAAAAAATTGGCCACTAATACAATTGCCAGTACTAAAAGGGTAGCAGGAAGCAAAAGGTTTTTTGATTTTTGGAAACCCAAAAACAAAACCACAAGGCCCAGTATAGAAAGAAGTACGATTGGAAGCATTTTAGTAATGTTTCAATTTTAGAATGTAATGTGGTAATCTTAGATGACCGAATGAGCAAATCGAGCCGCCCGTTTCAATTTAGTAGTGAATCATTTGTAAAAGGTTACTGACGGCTGGCTCGGTCAATTTTAGGAATGAATTGGGATATAAGCCCATCCAAAAGACCATTACAATCAACGGAACCAACACGGCGCGCTCACTGAAAGATAAGTCAGCAAAGTGCTCAGTAAAGGATGATTTATTGCCAAACATTGATTTTTGAAAGAGACGAAGCATATACACTGCCCCTAAAATGATGGTGGTTCCGGCAATAGCTCCCAACCAAATATTTGATTCATATACCCCTTTCAATAACAAAAACTCTCCGACAAACCCGTTCGTTAAGGGTAGTGCAACGCTGCCAAGCATCAAAATCATGAAATAAACCGTGAGGTTGGGGGTACGTTGGGTAATCCCGCCAAGTTGCTCAATATTGCGTGTTTTGGTTCTTGAAAAAATAATTTCCACGATAAAAAACAAACCCACTACGTTGATACCGTGAGCAAGCATTTGAATTAAGGCCCCCTGAACCCCGCTTAGGGTTTGTGAGAACACCCCCGCCGACATCAGACCAACGTGCGCAAAAGAAGAATAGGCAATAAGACGCTTCATATCACGCTGTTGGATGGCAATGATAGAACCGTAGACAATTCCAATGACCGATAAAACAATGGCCGTAGTGCCCCAGGTTTGTAAACCCAACGGGACGATGGGTAAAATAAAACGAATAACGCCGTAAACCCCCATTTTGAGCATAATACCCGCCAATAACATGGTGGCTGGCGTAGGAGATTCTGTATAGGTATCGGGCTGCCAAGTATGGAAAGGGAATACGGGCATTTTGATGGCGAAGGCAATGAAGAACGCCCAGAATATCCATCCTTGCTTTTGGGCATCCAACGCCAATTTATAAAAAGCGGTGATTTCAGACGTGTGTCCTTGAGTACCCGTGGTTTGGTAATATAAATACACCAAAGCTACCAGCATAAACAAACTTCCGAAGATGGTATAAACGAAAAACTTAAACGTGACTTTGATGCGATTCTCGCCTCCCCAAACAGCGGCCAAAAAGTAAATAGGTATTAAAGCCGCTTCGAAAAACAAGTAAAACAAAAAGGCATCGGTGGCCGTAAATACCCCCATTAAGGCCGACTGCATAAACAAAATCAAGGCATAAAAAGCCGAGGCATTTTTGTACGGTTGGCGGAACGTAGAGAGAATAATGAGGGGCGTCAGGAAGGCTGTCAGCATGACAAGCAGCAAACTGATGCCGTCTATGGCGCCAGCAAATAAAATTCCTGCGGATTTAATCCAAGGATAGCTAAAGCTAAATTGAGCACTGGCGTTTGCTTGGAATTGCGTAAAAATAAAAATGGCCAATCCCAATTCAACGATGGACCCTGCCAGAGCAAGTTGTTTAGCGCTGTTATTTTTTGTACTTAAGGAAACTATACCCGCAATCAACGGGATGAGTATGAGGGAAAGTGTAAGCATAATTCACTTATATCGTTAAACTATTTTATTCGTTCGTTTAAATGTGTACAAAAGTATTCAATAGCCAACCAATTGACTCTTTAACGGGTGTATAATAA
>JAIXPV010000005.1 GCA_027486105.1 Runella sp.
CTTTTCCCGACCCGCCCCCCCCAAAAAGTTTCAATACGCTTCTGAGCTTCCTCAATAAGGGCATTGGCATGGCCTTGAACGCGCGGTGAAAGCTCTGGACTGACGTACAGCCGTTCGGAAGAAAGGCTAAAATCCGAATATTGAACGGCAAAACAATGAAATACATGCGGAAACAGGACGAAGTAACTCACGACGAAAGCAACACTTCCCATCAAAATCCACAAAAAAAGGCGACGCAACGGCATTTGTCCAATTCTACGTTCATTTTTGCCAGAGAGGTGGCTACTTATTACAACCAAATATACCAGTTTCTCCAGTCACAATCAGCTACTCAAACGCCGAAATATCAATATTCAACGTCTGTGCCGCTTCTCTGATGATGCTTTGTTGAAACGCAGGATTGATTTCTGAAAGCTTCATTTCTCCCCCAATCAGCATACCGATGGTTTCATTGCTCAATACGTACGGCGCAAAATGCGCTCCGTAACTTTCTTCAATCCAGCGTTTGATGGGCAAAAATACGTGTTCACGCAGGCGATTGTAGCGGGTGGACTTGCGTTGCCATTCGGCAATCTCCTGCCCAGTGGGTACCCGTTTTTGGGTAGACAATTGCTGCGCTTTTGCGGTGGTTTGGGCTTGCTCCAAAACTGCTCTAAACTGCTCGGCTACCGACTCATTCTGAATGCGGTAATGAATGCCTTTCAGGGCCATCCAGTCATTCAATACTGGGGGGTGTTCCATGACCTGATAGACAATTTTTTCAGAAAACACCTGGTAATGAGGCTTATTGATACGTTTGGCCTGTTCGTCCCGAAACCGATACAATTCATTCAAAATGTGTTGATGATAAGGCGAAAAATCACGCTGTTCTTTCGCACTCAAAAAGGTTTCTTTGGATTTGGGCGAATAGTCTTTTTGCTCCACCACCCGCATCATTTGTTCAAACCATTCCCACCGATTTTGCGCTTGCAAACGCTCAGCAGTTAATTTGCGCAAGGCGGGCAAGTGAATGACATCGTTGGCGGCGTATTCTAGTTGCATCGGCAACAGTGGGCGTTTCAGCCAATTACTCTGCTGTTTTGTTTTGCTCGATTCGACCCCTAGCAGCTCATACAGCACACTACTAAGCCCGATTTTCTCCAAACTCAGCATTTTGGCCGCTACGCTAGTATCGAAGATGTTGCGGGGCGAACAGCCGTGTAAATGAAGCAAACGTAAATCTTCGCCACAATCATGAAAAATCTTCTCGGATGTTTCGCTTTCTAAAACCCGCCAGAGAGGAGTTAAATCAGAAACAACAAATGGGTCAATCAAATAGCAGGTATCAGGAGTAGCAATTTGAATAAGACAAAGCGTAAAACCGTAGGCATAATGGTTGTGATCAAACTCGGTATCAATAGCAAACGCCTCCAAACCGCTTAGCTGCTCAACCACTTTTTCAAACGCCTCTTGGGTCTGAATAATTAAAGGTATTGACATAGCGTCAAAAATAGCAAAAACAACGTCATTTTGTCTACATTCCAACCTAAAAAACAAAAAAAATATGCCAAAATTGCCGCTTTTCAGCACAGGCATACTCCTTGTATTGAAGGTGTTATCTAAATCACAATTACTAAAACATTAACAAAAAGCCGCCATGAATTTTAACCAATATACCATCAAAGCGCAGGAGGTAATCCAGCGTGCGGTTCAAATTGCTCAGGGAAACCAGCAACAAGCGGTAGAAACAGGACACGTTTTGCAGGCCATTTTAGAAGATGACCCCAATACCTCACAGTTTTTGATGAAAAAACTGAACGTATCTCCTCAACTACTTCAAACCAAAATCCAAGCCGCCGTAAATGCCTACCCAAAAGTGGCAGGAACGGCCGCTACTGAATATATAAGCAATGACTTAAATGCCGCTTTGCAAAAAGCCCAAACCTATCTAAAAGAATTTCAGGATGAGTTTGTCAGCGTCGAAATGCTTTTTCTTGGGTTGGCTACTGGCAAAGACGCCACCGCCCGGCTCATGCAGGAGGTTGGCTTTAAGGAAAAAGGTCTGTTGGCCGCAATTAAAGAAAAAAAAAAAAAAAATAACCCTGTGAAAGATCAAAATGCTGAAGCTAAATATCGCTCTCTGGAGCGGTATAGCAAAAATTTGAATGAATTGGCCCGTGCCGGAAAAATTGACCCCGGCCTCGGCCGCGACGACGAAATTCGTCGGGTATTACAGATTTTGGCGCGTCGTACCAAAAACAACCCCATGCTCCTCGGTGAGCCTGGGGTCGGAAAAACCGCCATTGTGGAGGGGCTCGCCCAACGTATTGTGCAAGGCGACGTGCCCGAACAGCTAAAAACCAAAGAAATTGTATCGCTTGACATGGGTCTGCTCATAGCAGGGGCCAAGTACAAAGGTGAGTTTGAAGAGCGCCTGAAAGCGGTGATTAAAGAAGTAACCGACTCTGAAGGCGAAGTAATTTTGTTCATTGATGAAATCCACACGCTAATCGGGGCGGGGGCTGGAGGTGAGGGCGCCATGGATGCGGCCAATCTGCTCAAACCAGCCCTCGCGCGGGGCGAACTTCACACTATTGGGGCTACCACCATCAAAGAGTACCAAAAGTACATTGAGAAAGATAAGGCCCTCGAGCGCCGCTTTCAGGTCGTTACCGTCGACGAACCCGACGAGGCCGACGCCGTCAGTATCTTGCGGGGTATCAAAGATAAATACGAACTTCACCACGGAGTGCGGATTCAGGACGATGCCGTCATTGCGGCCGTAGAGCTGTCGAGTCGTTATATCTCTGACCGTTTTCTGCCCGACAAAGCCATCGACCTCATGGACGAAGCCGCCGCTAAGCTACGTTTAGAGATGGATTCGGTGCCCGAAGAACTCGACGACCTCAACCGCCGCATCATGCAGTTGGAAATTGAGCGAGAAGCTATTCGTCGCGAAAACGACAAGGACAAAGAAACCCGTCTCAACAAAGAAATTGCCGATTTAAGTGAAGACCGAAACGCTCTCAAAGCGCAGTGGGAACTAGAAAAAGGTAAAATCAGCGAGGTGCGTACGCTCAAAGAACAACTAGACCAACTGCGTCTGGAAGCCGAACAAGCCGAGCGCACTGGCGATTACGGAAAAGTAGCCGAACTCCGCTATGGTAAAATCCCTGAAATTGAGAAAAAATTGGCGGGAGATATTGACGACAACCATTCCAACCACCAATTGCTCAATGAAGAAGTAACGCCTGAGCACATCGCAGAAGTAGTCGCTAAATGGACGGGTATCCCAGTGAGTAAAATGCTGCAAAGCGAGCGCGACAAATTGCTAAATCTAGAAACGGAACTTCAAAAACGCGTTGCTGGACAGGAAGAAGCCATTGAGGCCGTGGCAGATGCGGTTCGCCGCTCACGGGCGGGACTGCAAGACCCCAAACGCCCCATCGGCAGCTTCTTATTCCTGGGGCCAACGGGCGTAGGAAAAACCGAGCTGGCCAAAACCCTCGCCAATTACCTATTCAACGACGACAACGCCATGGTGCGTATCGACATGAGCGAGTACCAGGAGCGCCACTCGGTCAGCCGTTTGGTGGGAGCGCCTCCTGGTTACGTGGGCTACGATGAAGGCGGTCAGTTGACAGAAGCCGTAAGACGCAAGCCGTACAGCGTGATTTTGCTAGACGAAATTGAAAAAGCACACCCAGATGTATGGAACATCATGTTGCAGGTATTGGACGATGGCCGCCTCACCGATAATAAAGGGCGGATGGCCAACTTCAAAAATACCATCATCATCATGACCTCCAACATCGGCAGCGACATCATCATGGAAAAATTCAAAGAAGCTGGCAACAAAACCGACAAAGGTTGGAAGCTGTACTTTAAAGAAGAAGCCAAAAACGATGTATTAAGCCTGTTGAAGCAAACCGTTCGACCTGAGTTTCTGAACCGTATCGACGAAATCGTACTCTTTGACCCACTGAGCCACGACAACCTCAAACAAATTGTGCGGATTCAGTTCAACCACATCAAAGGCTTGCTTGCCGAGCAGGGTATCACCCTTGATGCCACCGACGATGCACTACTCAAACTCTCTGAAGAAGGCTATGAGCCCGCCTTTGGTGCCCGACCGCTGAAACGTGTACTTCAGCGCCGCATCCTGAACGAGTTGTCGAAACAAATTCTGAGCGGTAAAATCACCAAAGACTCCGTCATCATGATGGAACTCGGCGAAGACGGAGAAGTTGTTTTTGAGAATATAACGGAAGCAAAATTAGAATTGTAAGCTGCCCCTTTATTGAATAACAAAGACGCCCTGCTGAGATTTCAGCGGGGCGTCTTTGTTAGTGCTCAAACTGAATATCTTTATAGATCTCTGTCAAGGTAAGTGGCTGCCCCATGATAGAAAACGAATCTTCCAAGCGGGTATAATCGCGGAGTTCCCAATGATGAATGCCCTTGCGCTCATAAACCGTCACAAACGGCTGATATTGACTTACAAAAATGGCGTACTGCAACGAATCAATTTTCTTGTAAGCCAACAATTTATCCCCAAAATCGTGAGAAATGGGGCTTTTTGAAGTTACTTCTACCACCAACACGGGGTTCGTAATGGTACTAGTCGACTTTTTACCAGAAGGCAATGTCACAAATTCAGGCTTCCCCTGTACTACTGATACATCGGCGTTAAAATCCGTGGGGGAAAGCACATCGGCAATATGAATTTTGATATTGCTGCCTATTACTGAAAATCCCTTTAAGTTTTCCAAAAGTATCGTCAATAAGTAACCAATACGTATCACTAATTTTTCGTGGTAATAACTCGCATTTCGCATAATAACAATCTCATTGTTGAAGTACTCAATCGTAAACTGACACTTTTCCACCCATTCGAGGTATTCCTCAAATGAGGCAGAAACGCGTAGCGTTACGTCTTCCCCAAGAGCTTCCAATTCGGCGAGTGTTGTCGGTATTTTTTGGGTTTCTATCCTCATTCATTCATATTGTTTGTTATAGATACCGAATTTTCATTGACAAAAAAATCCCGCCGACGCTCGGCAGGATTCTTACAATAAACTTAAATTAAGCGTGCATTACAACTTATTATCGGCCTTCAAATACGTTTTATTGCCGTTTGAATTGATGTAATACTGCCCACCTTTGGGTCCTTGATAGATGGTTCGGCCTTTGTCATCTTTACCAATGGTTTTATCAGCACCCGCTACTTTTTTACGGGTTCCGTTGTCGGCTTCTTTGCCATCGTCATCTTTTGGTGTTACTTTGGTTTTGGTAGAAGTCGTTTTTTTGTCGGCTTTATCTTCTTTTTTATCCGCCTTGCGGTCCGCTACTTCCGTTTCTTTTTTATCTACTTTCTTATCGGCTTTTTTGTCCTCTTTCTTTTCAGCTTTGTCTTTTGGGTCAGATTTTTTTCCCTTGCTCGACTTACCTTCTTTCTTATCGTCGCCAGTTTCTTTTTTGTCGGCTTTGTCTTTGGGCTCCGATTTTTTTCCTTTGCTCGACTTGGTCTCCTTTTTATCGTCGCCAGTTTCTTTTTTGGCTTTTTTCTCTTTTTTAGGTTTTGTATCGTCTTGGGCAACGGTATCAACGGCAATACCGAAGCAAGCTAACGTAATCAACAGGACAAACAGGTTTTTCATTTTGATAAAGGATTAAGTTAAATTATTGGTTTGATTCAAAAGTATTGTAAATTTTCAAAATTTACAGGAAAGATTCTGCTTTTCTGTTCCTTTTAAAATATTAGACGATTGTACCATCTGTACAGTCACTTCAACTAAATCCAAACAATGATGAAAAAGTCCTTTTTATTCCTTTGCGGATTAACTTCCTTTTCAGTTTTTGCCCAAACAAAAACCCCCAACTTTAAGGTACAAGTAGTTGATAATCAAATAAATATTGGCTATGGGCTGGCTGTTGGAGATGTGGACGGGGACAAACGGCTAGATATTTTATTGGCCGACCAAAAAGACATCGTTTGGTATAAAAATGA
>JAIXPV010000669.1 GCA_027486105.1 Runella sp.
CTACTTCCTGCCCAGTATCGTCAATCCCTTTCACCAATTTCGTGCGATTTACGTAGGGATTTGCCAATATTTCCAGCAGTTCGTGCGAGACGGTCAACGGCCAAAAAGTTTGCCGGTAGAGTACCTTTCCGTAGGGCGTTCCCGCATCATCTACCCAATGGTAGCCGTTTACGCCAGCTACGTCGATTTCATCGACAATCGTAATTGGCCAAAAACCCACGGGCATTTCGGTTATTTTTCCGAAAACGTGTACCGTGGCATCCTTATCCCACACGGGAGCGAAATCCCGCGTAACCTGAATTTGAAGGGCAGCGGCTACCCGGTCCAGTTCGGCCCGTGGTATTCGGCCAGTGGTGTCGATGAGAGCGATATTTTCTTTTTTGACTGCCAATGGATTTCCCGAAAACGGGCTATTGTAGGTGAACGACTATTGTTTTGGACCGATGTAGATAGGTTCCTGTCTAGGCTTTGGCTTTTTCTTCGGCCATGCTAAGGCAACTACTACGCCTGTGAGCCCTACCCCGCCAATGGTAAGCCATACCCACATTGGAACTGACTTTTTAGGCAGCTCTTCCGTTACGGCGTCGCCGTCAACGTTGGTTTCTGTATTGGTGGTCGTGGTCTTTTTCTTTCCGAAAATACCCACGGCCAAATCAAGAACTTTTTGGAAAGTTTCATTCCAAGAGCCTCCTGAGCTTGTGCTTCCGCTTGTGCCAGTGATTGCCCCTCCGTAATTGTATTCAGGATTGAGTTTTGTGGTGACTGATTCCGCATAAACCCAGCCGTTTTCGACGTGGTAGACCTCAATGCCATCGGCATTTGTACGGATTTCGGTAATTGCCCCCAAATTGGCACCCGAGGGGGCTTCTTCGAGTATTTCATCAGCATTGTAATCTTCAAAAATGAAGTTGCTGCTACCGTCTCCCATTGTTGCCAAGTCGCCAATTTCGGGCACGGATTTTGTTTTTGTTCCAAGCATTGCTGTATTGATTAAGTAGTTGAAAGCTAGATTTTTCCTGTTTTGATGAGATTGTATAATCCCTGCGGGCTGAGGTAATTGGCATTCACTTTTGGCAAATTGAGCTTCAAAACCTCCTGACAAGCGGTATAGCAAACCTCCGAGCAAAACATATTAGGATTTTGCGCTTTGCGGGTTGGCATGATGAAACTGGTAATCAGTCCAAAATAGTCGTATTGGGTGCCGATGCGCTGACGAAACCACGCCCAAAGTTCATCGTCTTTTTCGTTGCCAAAGTCAATGAAATCCCACAAACGAGCCTCATTTCTGACCGTATCAGCGTAGTTTCTAAAGCCGATACCGTACACATCCCACGCACTCGCGCTGATTTTGTCGTATTGGTCAAATACGAATTGACAATGAATGATGCTTCCCCCTGAGCCGAATTTCATCACGCGGCCTTTGAGGTTGTTTTCTGCCATTTCAAATCCTAATCGCATAGCCGTAGTTAGTCTAAGATACCGAGGTCGTTACAGATAATATCCAAGCTTCCGTGAGCCCCGAGGGTCTTTTGCAGGTATTCGCGGTGAGGCCCAGCCGTGGCGTAAAGCTTCGCAAGGCTAAAATTGGTGTAACCTTTGGTAGAGAGATAATAATCGCCCTGATTGTAACAGGCCAACACCTTATGCAGCGCGTCAGTACCGAACTTATCAATGAGGTTGGAAAGCTTTGCGGCTCCGAGCATCAGGTTGAGGGTCACGTCTTTTAAGTCGGTGGCGGTGATGTGATTGACTACCCCGTACTTATCTTTGAGCAGGTTAGCGGTATCGGTAGCCCCTGCTTTTTTGACCAATATTTCTTTTTGTCCTTCCTGCAAGAGTCCTTTACGAAGCGCAATTCTTACCGTATCGTTGGCCGTGGGCGGTGTGATCATCATCAGGCCCGTAGCCCTGTCGGCGGGTATCTGTGAATTGGGGTTTCCTTTGGGATTTTCAACGGCCATAATACCGTAAATCAGCCAGCGCGGCACCTTTGCCAGTGCCGATACATCTACTACTACATTATCATACTTCTCTATTAAGCCCTCAATCAGCACTCTATTGTTCCCACGGTCTTTGGTGGTCCATGCGTCTTGCGACTCATCAAGCATCGGGAACGTACCTCCTTTGATGGCGGTGATGTTGGAAAGAAAACCCGTACCGATATTGGTCAATACCCCTTGGGAAATTTCCCATTGGCGTTCAGCCGCACGTTGGTAGGCTTTGCCGTCGATGGTTTCGTCGGTATTGATATTGTCGTTTTGTTTGTAACGACGATACACCAGTACTGCACCGACTGCCAAGGCGATGGAGGCAAAAAGGGCGATGAGGATTTTACGAACGTTCATGGTCTTTTTTTTGAGCTGAAGCACCGCCAGATAGGGCGAGGCATTCAGGAGTTTTTAGTTTGCTTTTTTGAAGAGTCGGTCCCATATCTTTGCCGCTTCATTGGGCTTCCAAAGGGCTAATCCTCCGATAACGGTAACGATCCCTGCGGTGGCGATGATAATGGTGTTGGAGTTGCCTGACTCATCACCTGTTTTTTTTTTGTTTCCAGATACGTTACCGCCTCAGCGGGTATTTTGCTTTGCAGCCAATGGGCAATGTCCAAAACTGTTATTTCACCGTTTTTATTAAGGTCAAGTCCTGCGTTTTGGCTGTAAACCGCTGTTCCCTGTTTCGCAATGATATGCGTATCGGGTTTACCGATTGCGGCAGGATAAAAGACCGCCAAATACAGGTCAATCAGCCTGTTTGAGAATTTTGATTTATACGGACGGAGATACTTTTCTACGTAGTCAAGTTGCTGAATATTGGACATTGCGGCCAATGCAGCGGTCGTTGTACCAAGGCTCTTTGCGGTTGTTGGCATGAATTGAATCAGCCCTGTAGCGCCTGATTTAGCATTTACCGCAAGGTGATTCAACAGTGATTCTTTGTACATTACAATCATCAAAAAGTTGGGGTCGACTCCAAGATTTGAAGCTATTTTTCGCACCTTCGTTTCAAACTCAGTGCGATTTTCGCTAACTCGGGAAATAAGAATGAGTGATGCCATTTTATTTGTCGTTTATGCGGTTGTTTAGGGTCCAGCCGAAGGCGACAATCGTGCAAATACTTGCGACGAGGGATACCCACGGGAGGATGTTTTTGATTTTGTCAGTCAAGCTCATTATCTTCTGATTTTGTTTTTCTTGAGAGCTTTGCCTTTCGTCTCATCGCATCCCGTTCCAATTCAGCTACTTCGCGTTCTACTTCACTTTTGCGGGTTTGGGCACGATAGAATTTAACGGCAAAAAAGCCAACCACCGCTCCAATGATTGAGGTAATAATGTTAGACACTGCGGAGGCATCAATAGCGGCCAAAACGTGCAACAAAGGGATAGAAGCCAAGAAGCTTAGTTCCTGAAATAGACGGGATACGATGATACGATGCGGCATAGTCATTTTATTTGGCGAAGAATCTTCGCAAGGTTGCTCGTAAGAGAAATTGGCTCAGGGCAATTCCGCCCACAATCAATACCACTCCTCCAATCAAAAGCTTGCTAAAGGTTGTATTGTCGATTCCTACGACGGTATTGATGGTGATTTCGGGCTTTGTGTCGCCCGAAATCCAGCCTAAAATCTGGTCGGATATACTCTTCTCTTGGGTTTCCATAGCTGCTACTGTTAATAAAGTCCGAATGATTTGAGGCGTTCGAGGATGGCATCTTTGTTGGTGCCGCCGCCTAAGTCGCTGTCGATGGTATCGTAAAGAGATTCCTCACGTTCTACCCAAAACTTCTGTAACCATAGGTCGTATACGTAATAGAGCTGCGACTTGTCGAGCTTGACGAGCTTGGCGTATAAAACCTCTTTTCCTGCCCAGGTCTTACCCGTCCAGTCAATGCCTTCGGTCAAACGAAAGAGCTCATTGATGTAGCCCAATGCGGTTTCCTTGAAGGTTTTGGTAATGGTTGAGCTTTCGGGGACATCTACGAAAGGTATTTTGGCATCAATGCTGCCCTTGGTTTTCCCGCTTCGGTAAATCCAGTAACCCACTCCCGCGACCAGACCCATTGACATGAAAATCCAAAAGGGTTTATTGTAGAGTGCCTTTGCCAAGCCGCCACCTCGAGCATCGTCTTTTGAGTCGGTGCCCGATCTGCCCGAAAACAAACTGGACACCTTTTTTAGGGCTTTTGCGTATGCGTTCATGGCTTCTTGGTTTTTCGGTTACGACGAACATAATTGAACACGGCAACCCCAAAAGCGAGTACCGACACGCCCACTGCCACAAAAATTCCAACGGAATTTGCCGCCGGCTGCGGGTCATTAATCGTTACCGTTGGACTCGTATTGCCTTCGGCGGGTTGATTGGTATCAATGGGCGTTGTGCCCGGAGTGGTTGGGGTTGTAGTCACCTTAACTGCGGGATTTACCGTGCTTACGTAGTCTTTGTGAACGTAATAGCTGATTTTTTTGCCAGATGAATCTAGCTTATAATCGCCATTCAGCGCAGTAGAATAGATAAGCAAGAAGTTATCCACGGGGTATCCGTCAGACTTTCCAAGCAAATCTCCTTTGTTAGCAGAACCCACTACGTTAAGTAAGTTCGCCACGGATGGAGAGCTGCGAAGCCGTACCGAATTGCCCGTGCAATAGTAAAACTTGGTATCGGGCTCATTTTCAGTAACACCATACTCCGACACTTGCGTAGCATCGGCCCAAACTTCCGTAATGTTGGTCAGGGTAGTGCCGAAGTAGGTAGTCCGGATGGGTACGCGTAGCCTGATTTTAACCAGCTTTTGTGCCGTGCGCCAACCGATTACTTGCCCAAAATTGATACCGTTCGGCTGATTGTTCTGAACACTGCCTACATACGAGGTTGTGTCAAGCGTATTGGAGGCCGTAAGCTTGGTGTACAGGTTGACAAATCCTTTTGGGCTGTCTGCGCTTAGTTTTGTTCCTGCGACGAATTTGGTGAGTGGCATAACGGCTAGTTTTTTGTGGTTTCATCAACAACTACATACTTTGCAGGACCCGCAATTTTACGAGCCACCCAAACCGCCCCGCCAATAAAAACACCGACCGACAAAATGCCGACCATGGTTGAAAGAACCCCTCCAAAGAAGGACCCTATCGTTGAATTTGTGTTTTTCATGCTGTGATTTAGTAAAATAGCCCGTGTAGCCTTAGAGCGGTACACGGGCTATTGTTTGAAGTTTATTTCTAGGCTTATTTGCCCTTTCTAGCGGGCTTGCTTACTTTCTTGACGCCGATGGCTACCAAGAAAACAGCGCCTGTCGCCAAACCTGCATACAATGCCCAACGTGCCCATTTTTTCACTTTCTCGGTCATCGTTTCCGTGGCGGGAGTTTCGTCATCGGCAACAACTTCTTTGTCAGTTGCTTTTTTGGTTGCTGGATCATCGGCAGCGTTCACGTAAGTTCCGTCAGGGTTTAAAGGCTTACCGTCTTTGTCAACCCGGAGAACGGTTCCTGAATCGTTGATCATGAAGAACAAACCTGCCACAGCATCTTCCCCTTCTTTTTTGGTGGTAGCATTACCAAAGTGGCGAGGGTCTTGGTTGGCCGAACCATCAGCGGATTTAAAGCCGATTTCCTGAAACTTTGCGTTATCGGCGAAATAAGCTACTTCATCGGCAGTGTGTGCCGGCGAATAGACCACCCCACCTACCAACTGTTCTGCGGCCCACCATTGTTTTGGGTGAGGTGCCCACACAGAGCGGTCGGTCCAAGGACCACCCGTACCGTCCAACAATTGCGCAATCAAAATGGGCGAAGCCAAATTGTGCTTTTGCGTTACGTTGGTTTGGTGGTTGGTGGTGGTAATGAACTGAGGAAAGAAACGAACCCGCACCTTGCGAGGATTTGCGGTACCGGCATAGCCCAATTCAAGGCCATCCGCGTACACTTTGTTTTTTTCTAATTTGGTAATTGACATCTTTGAAAAAAGTTAAAAATTGATTGTTTTATGCTGTTAATCAGCTCCTTTTATGCTCGTTACTACATTTTGTTAGGCACCAAGCGACGGGTAAGGTAGCCCCCCAATTCAAGCGTAAGTCGGAATGAGTTTTTGGGCTGCACCGTAATTTCAACTTCCGTTGTTTCGCCCAATAGGACGTTGTGTAGTGGATATTGATAGCTTCCAATGCTTCCGGGAAGCCCTTCGATGTTCTCAACGAGGTCATTGCCGAAGGTTGGCGTTTTGAGTTTTACCACGTTGGTTAGTTGCTCCTCATAATTGGAAGAAGTAATTGGCGCAATGGAAACGCTGAGGATTTCGGTAGGATTTGCACTGACAAATTTCTGGAACTCAGCAAGGGTTTTGAAGTGCTCATTGGGCTGAAACTCACAATCGCCTGCGGCTTCTTTCATCACCGCGACGTTATAGCCGGGCGCTTTTACACGAGCGGCAGACGCAGCTACAATTCGCGCTACCGCCACATCCGACGAATTGGTAAGAATGAGCGAAACCGTGCGGGGGGCTTGTTTGATGGTAGAATGGCCATCGTAAGTAAGGTGTTTCATTGGAATAAGTTTTTTGAGATTTTGGCTACAAGTATCTATGTGGGCCGAAAGTTAGAGGGGGATAGAAGCCGCCTAGCGCAAACCCTACGGTGATTGAGCAAATCCTACGGTGATTGAGCAAATCCTACGGTGAGGGGCAGAAGAAGATACGCTTGATAAATACAATAAACATGGCAACACGTGGTTGGGCTCACTTCTTCAATAAAGGTACGCTGCTGGCCAATCGTGCTGA
>JAIXPV010000381.1 GCA_027486105.1 Runella sp.
AATGGGAGTTGGAGGGAATTTGATCAAACAACCCCGTGACTCTAAACGCGGGTGCATCGGCGCCTTTTCGGAAATGAATGACCTTGCCTATAGGGTTTTCGTTGCCAAAATACCTTTGAGCTGCAGCTTTGGAAAGCACTACGCAATTGGGTTGAATCAACGCCGTTTTGGGGTCTCCTTGCAAAAAAGGAATGGTGAATACGTCAAAAAAGTTGGCGTCAACGTAGGCCATTGGGGTATCGTTGAATAGTTTTTGGCCTATAATCACCCTTGGCGTGCCCAAATTGCGCAGTCGAGTGGCCTCTTTCACCTCCGAATAATCATTTTTTAACGCTTGCGCGGTGGGCGGCATTACAAACGATTCGTTGATTTTTCCGCCGTTGATATTGGCCTTAAAAACAACGCGTACAATTCGGTCAGCTTTTTCGTTAAAACGGTCGTAACTCAGCTCATCTTGCACAAATAGACTGATGACCAAGCACGTGGCAATACCGAGGGCTAAGCCGAAGATGTTAATAAAGGAATAGACCTTGTTTTTGACAAGGTTTCGGTAGGCGATTTTGAGGTAATTTCGTAGCATAATTTTTATGTTTTTAGGCAGACGCAAGGCCTGCCCCTACTCTGTTTTCAATGACTTCACTGGATTCATCAAAGCCGCTTTAATGCTTTGAAAACCCACAGTGACAAACGCAATCAGTACGGCCATACCACCCGCCGCCGCAAATACCCACCACGAAATGGAAATGCGGTACGCAAAATCTTGTAACCATTGATCCATGAAATAGTAAGCAATGGGTGAGGCAATCAAAATGGCCACTAGCACCAACAACAGAAAATCCTTGGAAAGAAGCGCCGTAATACTTGCCACCGAAGCACCCAGTACTTTGCGGATACCAATTTCTTTAGTGCGCGACTCTACCGTAAACGTAGCCAAGCCAAAGAGGCCCAAGCAGGCAATGAATATGGCCCACAAGGAAGCCGTGGTGAAAATATGGCTGTATTGCTGCTCCGAAACGTAGAGTTTGTTGAAATTCTCGTCGACAAAAAAGTAGTCAAACGGATTGCCCGAAAAGTGCGTTTTATAAAGTTTGTTCAACAACGCTATTTTTTCGGGCATCCGGTCGGGAGTGAGGCGAATAGTAAAATACGCACTGTTGTTTTGGGGATAAAAAATAATGGGGTCAATGGCTTTCTGTAAGCTAGTATGGTGATAGTCTTTGACCACGCCGATGATTTCGAGGTAGCGCTCGTCCCATTTGATTTTGGTGCGAATTGCCTGCTCGGCGGAGGTGAATCCTAGTTGCTGAATAGCGCGCTCGTTCATGAGCACTTTGCTGTTTTGATTCCACTCTACTTTACATTCTTCGGCGGTAAAATTGCGGCCGGCTTTGAGGCCGATTTCGTAGGTTTTCAGAAAACGTTCGCCGATGATGGCAAACGAGTAGGTTTTGAATTCATCCCCCGATTTGGAATTGGGCTGGGTAAAGCCAGCCGTAGAAAAATTGTACCAACCACTAGGATTGGTTCCCGATATACAATAGTCTTTTATGAAGCTCTGTTGAGTCAGTTCGTTCCAAAAAGCGTTTTTACGCGCAGCGTAGGTGCTGTCTTTGCCGATTTCGGGGCCCCGAATAACCAATAACTGCTGCGTGTTCATGCCCAGATTTTGACTTTGCATAAAATTTAACTGGTTATAAATCACTATCGTTGCTAGTACCAACGTGACAGAAATGGAGAATTGAACCACGACCAATGATTTCCGAAGAAAGGCTCCCTTAGCGGTTTTATTCAACTGTCCTTTCATGGTTTTGATAGGATTGAAATTAGAAAGCGCAAAAGCCGTATATGCTCCCGATGCCAACGAGCCCAGCAGCGCGGCTCCTAATCCCCACAACCAGACTGAGGTGGAGCCTAATGTTTTGAGGGACAGTGATTTATCAAGTAATTCATTGAAGAATGGTTGTAGTGCCGATACCAGAACGAGCGCCAATACAAAACCCAATAGGTTAATCAATATGGATTCTCCCAAAAACTGCTTCACCAAATGCCCCTGTGTGGCTCCAATCACTTTTCGTACGCCTACTTCATTGGCACGTTTGAGTGAATTGGCCGTTGAAAGGTTGATGTAATTGAACCATCCGATGATTAAAATCAAAAAGGCGATGCCCCCGAGCATGTATACGTATTTGAGATTGCCCAAGGTCTGAAGGGTATCGGTGAGTGATGCCGACAAATGGGTGTTTTTGAACGCCTGTAACCGAAAGCGTACGCCGTCGTTTTCTTTGCTCAATTCGTTGCGCATGGCCGTCAATTTGGCTTCAAACGCGGCGGGGTTGACGCCTCTATTGAGCAAAAAGAACATATTTATGTATTGAGAATCAATATTTTCGGTGTTGGCCCATCCATTTTCAGCCAAATTGGCGGGGATTTTTAGGGTTTCCAACGAAAACACCAAGTCGTACCGAATGTCGGAGTTTGAAGGCATATCTGCGTAAATGCCCTGCACGGTAAAAGGCATCGTACCAAATTGATTAGACAACGTCAGCACCTTGCCCATCGGGTTTTCATTGCCAAAGTATTTTTTTGCGCTGGTTTCCGAGACAAAAACTACGTTAGGCTTGGCCAGTGCGGCGGGCTGCCCTGCTTTGAGCGGAAAGCTGAAAAAGGAGAAAAAATTGCCTTCGGCGTAGGAAATGTTCGTTTCACGAAATGATTCGTTGGCATATCCTTCTTTTTTGACAATTCCTTGCGCCATGCCGTCGGCAAAACGGCAGTAGGATTGAATATCTGGAAAACGTTGTTTTGCACGCGAGGCCCAACCAGGCTCTACTTCGCCCCACGTAATACCCTTGGGGTCTTCCTTGAGCAGCCGGTACATATTTGGTAGATTGGCATGAAACTGATTGAAGCTTTTTTCGTGGCTGACGTATTCGAGTATCAACAAAAAAGCCGAAATGCCCATAGCCAACCCAGTGATGTTAATAAAGCTGTACACCTTGTTACGAAACAAGTTACGAAAAGCTATTTTGAAGTAGTTTTGGAGCATGGTTTCGGGAGTTTGGGCGAGAAAAAGAAGGAAAGAATCATTCTTTCCTTCCGAGGCTTTTGTTTACGGATTACACGACGGCGAGCATGGATTGATTAAAATACAAAATTCGTTCATGGCTGTATGAAACGGTAAGTGAAATGTTAACGATTGAGAGGTAATAAATGGCTGTTAGTAACCTCTTTTAAATACTTTCTATTTTTATTTCCAAATCTGTACCACAAACGTAAGTATTTGATAATTAACTAATTAAAAATTTTATACCCAAAAAAAATGTCCATAAACGGACATTTTTAGTTCGTTTATGGACAGAGAAAATTAGAGATATTCCGTAAATCTGGAACACGGAGGTACGTTTGCCGTTTTCTCCTCATTCCGTTTTCCGAATACTTACTCCGATTTCAAACTCGTCACGGGGTTCATCAACGCGGCTTTTATGCTCTGAAAACTGACCGTGAGAAAGGCAACACTTACCGCAAGGAGCGCCGTAGCCGCAAAAACCCACCATTCAATGTCGATTTTGTAAGGAAAATCAGCCAGCCATTTGTTCATCACGTACCACGCTATGGGCGACGCAATAACCAATGCAATTAATACCAGACCGATAAATTCGACAGAAAACAGGCTTACAATTTGACCCGTAGACGCGCCCAATACTTTTCGGATTCCCACCTCTTTGGTTCTGGATTCGGCCATGAAGGCCACCACGCCATACAGCCCCAAGCAACCAATAAAAATGGCAATGCTTGCTAGCAATCGGAAGAGCGCATACATGCGTTCTTCGTTTTTATAAAAGTTATTTAGTTTATCGTCCAAAAACTCGTACTTAAACGCAAAATCAGGGAAAGTGGCATTCCAAGTAGTTTCTACTTGGCTGATTAATTGACTGATGGCTTCCGTGCCACCCTGTTGCGTTGATAGTTTAATACCGAGCGATTGGTACGTATCGCGCCGGGTGGTTAGTATACACGGATTGGTCTCTTGGTGGAGCGAAAAAGTATTAAAATCTTTGACTACCCCAACAATCGGTTTTTTTTCTCTGCTGCGGCCACCGACACTTAGGTGCTTACCGATAATATCATTTGGGTTTTGAAAGCCCATTTTCTTCACAAACGATTCATTGACAATGACTTCTCGTATTGTATCGGCATGTAGGTACATGCGCCCCGCTATCAATTTCAACCCGTAGGTGTTGATATAGGAGGTATCTGCCATGCGCATCACGATGCTGAAATCGGCTGGCTTTTCAGCGTTTTCAAATCGGAAGCTCGACCACCAGTTGCCGTCTGAAGATGGAATTGAGATGCCGTAGCTTAGCGACTTCACGTTGGGCAAGGCCGCCAATTGAGCCCGTAGCGTTTCGAGTTGGCCAGGCTTGCGTTCGGGGATATTGATTGTGAGTACGGCTTCTTTGTTATAGCCTAAATCTGCCGAACGAAGGTGGGTCATTTGGTTGTATGCGATGATGGTGCCGATAACAAGCATCTGTGAAATAGCAAACTGAAATATAATCAGCCCTCGGCGAAGCGATAACTGGTTGCCCCCTGCCATTTTCATTTTGCCCTTCAGTGCCAGAATCGGCTGATAACCAGATAAAACCAATGCGGGATAAAAACCCGCCAGCACGGTTGTGACCAACGCCAACAACATTACAAAACTAATAACTACTGGATCGAACAGCACGAGCGCAGCGGCTTTAATATCAAGCAATTCGGCGACGTAAGACATGGATAAATACGCCACTACGAAGGCCAATACGATGGCGAAAACCGTCATCAGGCCCGTTTCGCTC
This sequence comes from Runella sp., assembly GCA_027486105.1. Lineage (GTDB taxonomy): Bacteria > Bacteroidota > Bacteroidia > Cytophagales > Spirosomataceae > Runella. The sequence continues at coordinate 4,839 of JAIXPV010000381.1, forward strand.
AAAAATTGACGCACCAACTGAAATCTGGAACTGCCCAATACTTTACGAACCCCTACTTCTTTGGCACGACGCAGGGCTTGGGCGGTAGCCAGATTGATAAAATTGACGCAGGCCGTAATCAGAATAAACAACCCAATAAGGGCCATGGCCCAAATCATCCGTTTGCTAACGGTTCGGCTCGCAGGGTTTTCGGTACGGGGGTCAAAATGAAGGTCAGTCAGTGGCTGTAATTCGTATTGAATCTCTTTGGCATCGTCGGGTTCGAGGTATTTGTTGACAAACGGCACCAACCGCTGCTGCATTTGGGCAGCGGTTACTTTTTCGGGTAAAGCCAGATAAATCTGAGCACCGCTGTAAGTTGAGCCCCAAGATTCCCAGTCTCCGTTGGCACCGTATTGTTTGAGTGACGCAAATGATAGCAGAACCTCAAAGGGTAAACTGGTCGTTGCTGGTGGGTCTTTTACAATACCTGTTACGACAAAATCCATTTTATTTTCAATCTTGATGGATTTTCCCATCGGGTCAGCGTCGCCGAAATATTTCTTCGCGATGCGTTCCGTCAACACAACCGTATTTGGATTCTTCAAGGCCGCTTTTGCATTTCCTGCTTTCCATTGATAGTCAAACAATTGAAAATACTCAGGCTCTATGAAAGCGATAACGCTGCCTTCTTCCTGAAACTTGTTCGCTTTTTGATTATTGACCCTTACCAGTGCGCCGTAGAGGTCATAAACCATCGTCACTTGGTGTTTCAGCTCGGGAAAATCATTGCGGAGTGCTGCTAAAGCAGGCAACGGAAGGCCAGTGTTGCGGCCATCTCCTTCGGCGGTTTTGTTGTAGGTAATGATTCGGTATGTGTGGTCGGCATTGGCGTTGTGGCGGTCGTAGCTTAATTCGTAGCGAATCGCCAAAAACAACATGAGGCAGCACGCCAGTGCAAAGGTGAGTCCGGCAATGTTGATGAGTGAGTAATTCCAATCGCGTTTGAGGGCGCGTAGTGCAGTTGTGACATAATTTTTTAACATGGCTGTTGGGGTTGTATTGTTCTGATTTTAAAGATTTTACGGAATTCATTAGGGCCGCCTTGATACGCTGAAAACTCACCGTCAGAAAGGCGATGCCAACCGCTAGTAAGGTTTTTTGTTTTGGAAAGAACGGGGGTCAGCCCCACGGCGGCGTACCGCTTGGGTCTGACCAATTGCCTGTATTGAGACAACGTAAACGGGCAGACGCGACGCCTGCCCCTACTCTGTTTTTAATGACTTCACGGGATTGGCTAATGCGGCTTTGATACTGTGAAAACTGATGGTAAACAGGGCAACAATTATTGCAACAAGCCCAGCCAACGCAAAAATCCACCATTGAATAGTAATATGATAGGCAAAATCGGCCAACCATTTATTCAAGAAAAAATAAGCAATTGGACTGGCAATGAGGATGGCGACCAGAATGAGTTTGATGAAATCGGCAGACAAGAGCGCCACCACACTCCCCACGCTGGCACCCAATACTTTTCGGATGCCGATTTCTTTGGTACGCTGCCGTACCACAAACGCAATCATGCCAAACAAACCAAAACAGGAGAGGAAAATCGCGACCCCCGCAAACAACGCAATGAGCGACGCAAATCGACTTTCTTCTCGGTAGCCATCTGCAAGCGACTCATCCAAAAAGCGGTGTTCGAATACTTTTTCGGGAAAAAACTCTTTCCATGTTTTTTCCACATAAGCCAATGTAGCGGGGGTATTGGCCGATGAAATTTTAATGCCAAATTGAGAAAATGTTCCTGGACTTACCTCCATGAATAATGGGCTTAAGCCTGTACGAAGATTTTCGGAATGAAAATCATTGACTACTCCTACCACGCGGCCTTTTTTGCCACCGCGTTGGATGCTCTGGCCGATAGCTGCCTGCGGTGATCCAAAATGAAGGGCTTTTACCGCTTCTTTGTTGATAATAAAACCCTCTAAATGGTCAGTGCCGTAGGTTTTGTCAAAATCGCGGCCTGCTACTATTTTTAGGTCAAAGGTTTTAATGAAGTCGTAATCTACAGAGATACCCGGAAGTACTACCCCGTCTTCAATTCTGATTTTGTCGGTCGCTATGGGGTGGCGCGCACCGCCCATTCCTGGTAGGTTTGAGGCTAAGGTGACAGCTTTGATGGAAGGATTTTGCAGTAGTTTTTCTTCAAACGCATTCGTCCGATTGCGCAGTTGTTGGTCGCCAGGTGAAAATAGGTTGTTCATATTTTGACTGAATAGCGGCACCGCCAGCGTCATGTCGCGGTTGAATCCTAAGGGGCGGTTTTTCAAATAGTCAATCTGCCGCAAGACAATTCCTGCGCCCGCAAGTAGGGCCACCGCAACCGTGAATTGTAGGGTAATGAGGCCTTGGGTCAGCCAATTGCCTCCCTGGCCCTTACCGCTGGCTTTTCCACGAAAAATATCGGTGGCTTTGAAGTGCGAAGCAAAAACGGCGGGGTATATACCTGCCAATAAACAAGCCATTGTAAAGACGCCAAAAAACAGCAAAAGCATTTCGGCATTTTGGGTGAAAGAAAAGTCAGGTTTTCGTCCAAAAAAGGTTTCCATTTGGCCCAAAAACTGTTTGGTAAGCAGTAAAGCCAACAAAAAAGCGGGGAGGCCCAATAAAAAAGTTTCTGTCAACAATTGCCAGACGATTTGCCACGATTGTGAGCCAAGTACTTTCCGTACGCCTACTTCTTTGGCGCGACTTAGCTGGGCGGCGGTGCTGAGATTGACGAAATTAACGACCGCAATGGCCAGAATGAGGACACCAATGAGGGCGAATATTTGTAAGAAATCGGGGTTGGCGGTAGGGACTACTTCGCCCTGCGCTGTGGATTGCAAGTGGATGTCACGTACAGGAAAGAGGGTGAAGTTTTGTTTATCCCGTACTTCTTTCATACCGTTTTTAAGGACGAAATCCTTGAACCGGGCGTTGACAGAGGAGGCCTTTGCTCCTTTTTTTAGCAATACGTAGGTAGTGGCATAAGAGGCCAATTTGTTATTTTGGATCACGTCTAGGATACCTTCACGGGCAAAATCAGGCTCTACATCGGCGATATTGCGGAAGGGAGCCAGAAAATCAAAGGTAAAGTGGGCGTTTTCGGGTAGGGCGCGTATCACGCCGCCCACCGTGAAGGGTCCCCGATTGGCCAACATTAACTGTTTGCCTATACAATCTTCTTTGCCAAAAAAACGCCGGGCCGTTTTGTCGGTCAAGACAATCGAAAATGGAGTGTGTAGTGCGCGGTCAGGGTCGCCATGAAGGGCTTCAAAACCGAATACCTGCATGGTGGTAGAATCGGCAAAAAAAGCATTTTCTACCTCAAAGCCCTGATCTTGGTTAGGGACTCGTACGCTTATGCTGCGGGGATAAAACCGCGTGATTTGCTCAATTTCGGGGAAATAATTGGGGAGCATCGGCGCAAAAGGCGCTGGTGAGCGCGTGACGGTAAAAGCACTTCCCGTAAAATTAAGCTCATAATTGAGGCGATATAGTCGGTCGGTGGTGGAATAATGGCGGTCGTAGGAGTGTTCAAAACGATACCAGATGAACGTCAGAAAACAAAACGTCAGTCCCAAAGTCAATCCCGCAAAATTGACGAAGGCAAAGAGTTTGTTTTTACGAATTTGCCGAAAAGCAATGTTAATGTAATTGCGTAACATGGTTTTTTTGTTTGGAACATGGAAAACGGAGTAGGAAGAAAGAAGCCCGTTCTCTATTGTTCCGTTGTCCGTTTTTACTCCGATTTCAATGATTTTACGGGATTCATCAGCGCGGCTTTGATGGATTGCGCACTGACTGTTAGTAAAGCAATCCCTACCGCAACAATTCCGGCCAACCCAAATACCCACCATTGGATGTCCATCCGGTAGACAAAGTCTTTGAGCCATTCGTTCATGGCATACCAAGCGATGGGCGAGGCAATCATGATGGCAATCAACACGAGTTTTAAGAAATCTTTTGACAACAACGCCGTGATTCCCAACACCGAAGCGCCCAACACTTTCCGAATGCCGATTTCTTTGGTGCGCTGGGCAGTAGTGTATGCCACTAAGCCGAATAGGCCCAAACAAGCCAATAAAATAGCCAAGCCCGCAAACACCGTAAAAACGCGGCTGATGCGGTTTTCGTTGGAGTACATTTGGCGGTATTCTTCGTCAAGGAAGGTGTAGCTGAATGGACGATGCGGGGCTAGTGTTTTCCATTTATTTTCCAAAAAAGACAGCGTTTGTGGAATATTATTGCCCGTCATTTTAACCAACAATACGTTGCCCCACGTGACTGGAAAAATACCTAAAGAACCGATGGGTTGTTTCATAGAAGCAAAGTGGAAGTCGCAAAAAACGCCCTTGATTTCTCCCAAACGACCGCCCAATTTTATCTTTTTTGTGATGGCGTCCTGTGGTTTCCAACCTAGTTGTTTGGCCAGCGTTTCGTTGATTAAAAAACGATAATCGCTTTTGGAATCATCCTCAGCGTTGAGTAGTTGCATGTCGGCCTCGGTAAGGTCGCTGCCCGCTATAATCTTGATGTCTAGGGTTTTGGCCAAATCTTCATCGCCCGGAAACGCCGTAATCATCTTCTGAATTGGAGTGGATGTACCTACGGTTTCGACGCCGTCGCCCCATTGAATAAACGTGGGCGTTTCGTAGGCTAGGGCTACATTTTTGACGTTGGGGTTTTGCGTAAATTCATTTTTTAGCGCCTTCAGATTTTTGTTGATGCGACCATCGGTGGGTAAAGCAATAATGTGTTGTTTATCGTAGCCCAGTTTTTTGTTTTGTATAAAATTCATTTGATTGTTGACCACGAGTGTGCTCACAATCAGGAAAACTGAAATGATAAACTGTAAGACAATCAATGATTTACGCAACAATAGCCCCGAAGCGGTATTTTTAAACGCGCCTTTCAGTACTTTGATGGGTTGGAAGTAGGTTAGAGCCAAAGCAGGATAACTCCCCGCCACAAAACTGACCACCAACCAAATGCCCGTCAAGGATAAGATTCCAACGGGTTGAAAGAGAACATTGAATGAAAGTTGGCGTTGAGAAAGTTGATTAAACAACGGCAGAAACGTCCATGCAGCGGTTAAACTCAGCCCCAACGAAACCAAGGTAAGTACCAGTGACTCGCTCAAAAACTGCCAAAATAACTGCCCGCGTAAAGCCCCCAATACTTTTCTCATCCCCACTTCCTTGGCGCGCTCGGTGGCGCGGGCGGTGGTGAGATTCATGTAGTTGGTGGCGGCAATAACCAAAATCAGCAAGGCAATCACCACAAAAATATAGATGTAGGTGATATCACCAGCGGCGCTCATGCCGCCTTGGGCCTCAGAATAAAGGTGAATATCGGCGAGCGGTTCGAGCAAATAAGTGACAAAATTGTTGCCAGTCATTTCAGTTTCGGCCGATTGCTGGCGCATGTACGCGGCAATTTTTGACTGAAGCGCAACTACTGAAGTAGAAGGGCGTAGCAGTAAATAAGTGACATAATTGGCGTTCCACCACGTCTCGGTTTTAGCGGCCGAAAGTGAGCTGAAAGACGCCACAAAATCAAATTGTAATTGAGAGTTGGAAGGAGCATCTTCGGCAATACCCGTGATTAAATAATCTACTTTGTCTTCCAACCGAATAATTTTACCCACGGGGTCTTCTGTTCCAAAGTATTTTCGGGCGGTAGAGGCCGTCAGAACGACTTGATTGGGGGCATTGAGAACTGTTTTTGGGTTTCCTTTCAGTAGTTTGAACGAAAAAAAATCGAAGAAAGACGAGTCGGCCCAGCAAAAGCGAGGTTCGTTAAACAACAAATCGCCTTGTTTGACCACGACAGTACTTTGAGAAAGGGCGGGGTCGGAGACCCGAACGAAGCCTTCTACCTCGGGAAAATCGCGGCGAAATGCGGGCCCGACTTTGGTGCCCGTCATGACGGTTTTGCTGGCGGTTCCTTCAATGCTGTAATGCATCACCGCCCGGGCAATGCGGGAACCATTTTGGTGAAATTGGTCAAAACTCAGCTCGTGCTGAATGTACAGCCCAATCAGCAGGCAGGCCGTCAGGCCCGCCGCCAAGCCAAATACATTGATGAATGTAAATGCCTTGTGTTTCCACAAGTTGCGCAGCGTGGTTTTGAGATAGTTCTGTATCATAACTAAAGAAGAAGAAAAGGCCCAATAAGAATTGTTCAAATGATGTACCAGAAGATTAAATGATTGATAAACAAAGATTTGTGTTTTTGATTTCCAAAAAAAATGTCCGCAAACGGACAGATTTAGCTTCGTTTGCGGACATTTTTACTTGCCTGATATGATATTATTGGAGCGCTGTATAAACAATTGATGGTGCGTTGGCGCGAATTTCCCCCCATGGATTACCCGATAAAGTTTTAAGATACGCCCGTAAAAATGGTCTTTCTGTCGATTAAGTTTGAGTTTTTCCCTAATTCGTTATTAATCTTGTAGCTTAAATTAATATCATGGAATTAGGAAAATCAATCAGTAGTCTAACCGTTTTTGTGCACATCATGGTGTGGCTACTGCTTGGGTTTATTGTCCTTTTTTACCCACCACTTACTTGGGACATGACAGTCCCTACCTCCTTCTGGATCAAGCAAATACTGAATTTTTTTATGCTGGCAGGAATGTTTTATTTCAACGCACTCTACATGGTTCCTGCGTTCTTAGTTAATGAAAAAAAAACGGTGTTTATTTTGTGGTTTGTGGGGGCTATTGTTTGTTTTTTGGTACTAGCCCGAATCATAGAAATTAATCTTCATGTGAATGAGCAAATGGCGGCTTTAAGAGGTTCTAAAGGCGTTAAGGGGAAATATACACTCGATGTTCATTTGTTTATGGTTGCTATTTTGGTCATGGTTATCAGCACCAGTTTTGCGGCTGCACAACGGTGGCAATCGGAAGTGAAAAAGCATGAAATGATTGAAAAACAGCATATTGCTTCGGAGCTAGCGTTGTTAAAAGCGCAGATAAATCCACACTTTTTTTTCAATACCCTCAATAATATTTATGCCCTGACTTATTCAGATATTCCAGTGTCGAGAGAGGCTATTCTGAAACTCTCCCGCATGATGCGCTATTTATTGTACGAAACCCCGTTGGAGAGTGCCCTGTTAAGCCAGGAGATTTCTTTCATGAATGACTACATTGAACTGATGAAATTGCGCCTTCATGCCTCCACAACCTTGGAAGTTCAGGAATTTAAGTTGGACCATGAATATTCGGTAGCGCCGATGCTTTTGCTACCATTTATTGAAAATGCTTTCAAACACGGAGCCAGTTCGCTGAACAAAACAGCCATTTTGATTGCGCTCAACGCTCAAAGTGGCGTTCTTACCCTAAAAGTAAAGAATCAAATACATCCCAATAAAGACGCAGCTGGGGATATAAACGGCGGTATTGGGTTAATTAATACCAAAAGAAGGCTTGATTTGTTGTATCCTGGGCGACATTCGCTTATGATAAATGAAGACTTTGAGAACAAAACGTATCAAGTTGAGTTAAAAATACAATTGTAGATAGCACCATTCCCATCAAAAAAAGCCATGAAATTGAATTGTATTACTGTAGATGACGAACCGCCCGCGCTTGGACTGCTCAATACTTTTGTGGAGCAAACTCCTTTTTTGAATTTAATGGGCCAGTATGCCAACGGGGTAGAAGCACTACGGGCTATTCATAGCCAGTCAATTCACCTTGTGTTTTTGGATATTCAGATGCCAGATCTAAACGGAATGGAGCTTGCCCGGATTATCAGCCAAACAAACTCATTGGATCAGACCCGTATTGTATTTACTACGGCCTATAATCAGTTCGCGGTAGAAGGCTA
>JAIXPV010000008.1 GCA_027486105.1 Runella sp.
ACGTACGCCCGCCGTTTGGCTTTTGAGTGCCTGTGTAATGTTTTCTTTTTCAATGGCTTGTACTCCATCTAGCAGCCAAAGAGCATGCGCCTTCGCTTCGGGGAACTTACTTTTTTTCAGTAATGCCTGTAATGCTGGAACTGCCTCTTTCGCTTGCCGATGCAGCAGCAAGCGTTGCGCCGTACGGCGGTACCAACCGTTTTCATGGTCGAGCAAGGCGGCAAGTTCTGGGGCTGATTTTTGGGATAAATTCAGTTTCCCCAACCAATTCATAGGTAATCCTTTGTTGGGAACAATGCGGTAGATACGTCCTTTGTCGGTGCCGTTGTACAATGCACCTGATTGCGTAATTTCGTCCGACATCCATTCGGGATGCTCCACAATTTGGCGGTAATAATCAATGACATACAGCGCCCCGTCGGGCCCGACGTAAAAATTGACGGGTCGAAACCACGCATCTTTTGATGCTAGAAACTCCGATTTTTCATTCAGACGCCTCGCCGTAAAACTAGCACCTGCGTCACGCAAAATATCGGCATGGACAAGGTTATGCACTGGTTCGGCAATAAACGTCACGTTATTGAATTTCTCCCCAAACGCCCCGCCTCCGTACCACGTGATGCCGCAGGAAGAGGTAATGACGCCGACGTCGGTCAGCAGTTGGTGGTTGGGGGTTTCGGTAATGGGGTAAATTTCGGCCGCTTCGCCGTGGTCGGAAATGTTTTGCGTGGCATTGGGCACCAGCAACGCGGAATTGTTTCTCAGATAGGTGCTTGCCAACACTTCATGGTAAATGTGGTTGGCATTGCTCGTGTAAAAATGATGCCCCCACGCGTCCATACTGTGCCCGTATTGCGTTCGGCCCGAGAGTTCTTCGAGTTCGTAGCTGCCAGGTTTGAAGCGCACCGTCTTCCCGTTGGCATTGGGTGCTAAACGTGCGGCTGACGGTTTATCTGGAAAGATAATGTCTGTACCTTTATCACCAAATTCTTTCTTAAAAACAAAGGGCGTTACCGCACCCTCGTGGCCGAGATAGATCCAGTTGTCCAGTTCGAAGCGCGGGGTGTTGAGGTTGTGTTGGGGATTGGATAACGCAAATCCGGACAGCATTTTTTTGCGAATATCGGCTTTGCCGTCGTTGTCGGTATCTTCCAAATAAAGCACATCGGGCGCATCCGTGACGATGAAACCGTTTTTCCAACGCATGATGCCCGTCGGTAGGGTTAACTTATCGGCAAAAACGATGCTCTTGTCGGGGTAACCGTCGTTATCGGTATCTTTTAGCAGTTTTACCTTTCCTGAGCCGCTCACATCCAGAGGATAGCCGTGCATTTCTACCACGTACATATCTCCGTTTTCGTCTACTTCCATCGCCACTGGATCGGCAATGAGTGGCTCGGCTGCGACCATTTCTACGGTAAAACCTTCCGTAACGCGCAGCGATTCGAGCGCTTTTTGGTGTTCGGGAGAAAGTTTCGGAGGAGTTGTCGGTTGAAACGAAAAAATCGTCAACAAACAGACAAGCGCAACATAACGCATAACGCAAGTGGTTTTTTTATGAATTAGCTTTAAATGAAAAATGAGCATTGAACTCACTTCCTTTTTTCCTGAACATACTTAGCAACCGTTCCAATAGGTGCAATCCACACGCCGTTGGCGGGGTTTTGGGCGTATTCGCACAACTTCCGTAACATAGCAACGCGGGCGGTTTGATTGCCTGATTCGCCCACTTCGTGCCCCGCCAATACCACCCAATGCCCCGTTTTCTTGGCATTTTCGATGATGGGAAGGATTTGCTCAAACTCTTTGCCGTCCATTTCCATGCCTGTCAGTTGGGCCATATCGCAGAAAGTAGGGTCGTTGGGGCCTTCGTCGAGCCAGCCTCTGCCCACCGAAAACAGCTCGGCAATGAGCGGAATGTAGCTTTTGGTGTTCACGCCGCGCCCCACAAATGTTTGCCCGCAAGGGTACGCAAATACCCTCGGTGTGATACCCAATTGCGCTTCGAGGGCTTTGTTGGTGCGAATCAACTCACTCTTCATTTTGTCGAGGGTGTACTCTTCAAGGGCTTTGGGTTTGGCCCACGGAAAATTCCCGCTGCATGGATGCTGCTCGGTGTGGTTGCCGATTTCGTGGCCGTTGGCAATGGCCTGCTTCCACGCGTCAAGGCGCTTGTTTACGCTCGATGTCAGCACAAAGAAGGTGGCTTTTACGCCGTATTCATCAAACAGCTTGGTTCCTACATCCACCTGACTCAGTCGGGCATCGTCAAAACTGAGACTGAGCGCCACGCGTTTGCCTTCGGGCCAAAAATCGGGAGCGACAGAAGGCGTTTGTGCCACGCTTAAATGGGTTATTGTCAGTAAGATAACCAACGAAAGTAGATAGGATAGGCTTTTCATAAAAAAAGAAATTATGCTTTCTTAGAAAAGATGGGAAGCCGAGAAATTACTTAGTTTTGGGCGTGAAATGTTGATGTGAGAATTGAGGAAAGAAATTAGTGCCCTTTCATTCACATTTGCGTTATCCGTCGTTGTGCGTAGTGTTCTTTGAACACTGCGTACTCAAAATAAAAGGCAGTCCGCGTGGGCGGTCCCATGTAACTGCCCAACCAAGTTAGAAAGCAAAAACATAACCGTAAAAACCAATGGCATTTGCCCGTAGAAAACAAAATCCAGAAGGGCTATATTTTATAACTTTTGCCACAGTACAGTGGGTGGATGTTTTCACCCGAAGGACTTATATTGATATTGTTTTAGAAAGCCTCAAATACTGCCAAAAAGAAAAAGGATTACGTATTCATGCGTGGTGTATCATGAGCAATCATATCCATTTGATTATTTCAACTAAATTCGGAAGCCACCCTTCTGATGTTCTACGTGACTTCAAGAAGTTTACCTCAAAACAAATCATTGCAGCAATCGAAGACAAAGAAAACCCGGAAAGTCGTCGAGGGTGGCTTTTATGGATATTTCGTCAAGCTGGGAAGCAAATGCTAAGAATACAACTTATCAATTTTGGCAACAGGAGAACCATCCTATTGAACTCGTAAGTAATAAATTTATTGACCAAAAGTTGGCCTATATCCACGAAAATCCTGTAAAGGCGGGATTGGTTGACGAGCCATGGGAGTACAGATATTCTTCTGCACGAGATTATATGAACAACCAAAATGGGATTTTAGATTTAGAATTGATATGAAATTACGAGGCTTTGAGAGCTTTGCCAGCTTGGAAGGGCCGTTACAAACGGCCTTTTATGTTCAGTACGCAGTGTTCAAAAGAACACTACGCACAACGGGGGCTTTAGGGAGGGAAAAAGCTATACTCTTTTTCTCCCTAAGACGTAGACCAAAAATAAAAAAAGCAGCCAAAAATAAATTTTAGCTGCCGGTATAAAATCATTCTGAACGAAGCTTTTCTATTAACTAGTCATCACCATTGTCGGCACTCGTGCTTGTTGGTGCTTTGATGATGCCGCGTTCTGAATTGCGTATAAAATTCACAATTTCGTCGCGCTCGGCCGAGGGGGCCAATTCCAATTCGATGTGCTCTAGGGCTTCGGTATTGTTGAAGCCGCGCAGATAAATGTAGCGGTATACTTCCTGAATTTCGTTGATTTGCTCATTGCTGAAACCGCGACGACGCAGTCCTACCGAGTTGATGCCCGCGTAAGAGAGGGGCTCACGGGCGGCTTTGGTAAACGGTGGTACGTCTTTACGAACCAACGAACCACCAGCAATCATAGCGTGGGCACCGATTTTTACAAACTGCCGTACTGAACTCGAACCCGCAATGATGGCCCAGTCGCCCATGTGGACGTGGCCAGCCATTTGCACGTTGTTGACGATGATGCAGTTGTTGCCGATGCGGCAGTCGTGCGCTACGTGCGAGTAGGCCATGATGAGACAGTCGCTGCCGATTTCGGTCTTCCAATGCTCTTCGGTGCCTCGGCTGATGGTGGCGTATTCACGAATGATGGTATTGTCGCCGATGTAGGTAAGTGTATATTCGCCCTTAAACTTTAAATCCTGAGGAGTGGAGGAAATCACCGCTCCTGGGTAGATTTTGCAATTTTTACCAATTCGGGCGCCGTCATTGATGACCGCGTGCGAACCAATCCAAGAGCCTTCACCGATTTCAACATCTTTGTGAACAATGGCAAAGGGCTCAATCTCCACATTAGGGGCGATTTTTGCGTCTGAATGTATATATGCTAATGGATGAATCATAGTAGTCCAAGTTGCTGTTTTTCAGCGGAGTTCGTAGCTTTAACAGTGTAAAAGACCGTAAAAAAGACGCGCTTCCTTATCGACTGTTGCTTGTATGTTTTATCTTTTTCTAACTAAACTCGCTGTCATGTCAGCTTCGCAGACCATTTGACCTGCTACATAACCAGCACCGTGCATTTTTACAATTCCACGTTTGATGGGCGCGGTAAATTCACACTTGAAAATGACCGTATCGCCGGGTACAACATTCCGACGGAAGCGGCAGTTTTCGATGGCTGCCAAAAACGGCCAGTAGTTTTCGGGGTCGGGTTGGCTGCTCAGAGCGAGAATCGCACCCGTTTGTGCCATCGCTTCCATTTGTAAAACCCCCGGCATTACCGGATTGTTTGGAAAATGCCCCGTAAAAAACGGCTCATTCATCGTTACGTTTTTGAGCCCTGCCACGCTGTTTTCGTCCATATAGACGATTTTGTCAATCATCAAGAATGGATAACGGTGCGGCAACAGTTCACAAATCCGCTTCAAATCCATTACAGGCGGCACTTTGGGGTCGTAGTGCGGCACATGGCTTTTAGCCGATTTCATCAATTTCTTAATCTTCTTGGCAAGCGCCACGTTGGCGGCGTGGCCCGGACGAGCGGCCAGAATTTGTGCTTTGATGGGACGGCCTACCAGTGCCAGATCACCTACCACATCCAGCAACTTGTGGCGAGCCATTTCGTTGGGGTAGTGCAGGTCTATATTATTCAGGATACCTACCTTTTTATTAACGCCGATTTTGGGCTTGTTCAATAATTGAGAAAGATAATCCAGTTCGCCTTCTTCAATATCGCGGTCTACGATTACGATGGCATTAGTCAAATCTCCGCCTTTGATGAGGTTGGCTTTGTAAAGCGCTTCCAACTCATGCAGAAAGCAGAAAGTACGACAAGAGGCAATCTCCCGCGAGAAAGTCGTCAGGTCGTTGAGCGAAGCGTGCTGACTGTTAATGACTTGTGAGTTGTAGTCCACCATCACCGTCAGTCGATAATCGTTGAGTGGCAGGGCCACCATCTCGATGTCTTTTTCGGCGTTGATGTAGCGTACTGGCTCTGGAATTTCAAAGTAGTTACGCGAAGCGTTTTGTTCTTCGATGCCCGCGTCGCGGAGGGCTTCGACAAACTTAATGGAACTTCCATCCATGATGGGTGGCTCGGGACCATCCAACTGAATGAGTACATTGTCAATTTGTAAACCAACCAAAGCCGCCAAGGTATGCTCAACGGTATAGACCCGAGCTCCACTTTGCTCTAGGGTAGTCCCGCGCGAGACATCCACGACGTTGTCTACGTCGGCGTCAATGATGGGTTGGCCTTCCAAGTCGATGCGTTGGAATTTATAGCCGTGGTTGATAGGTGCCGGTAAAAAAGTCATGGTTGCCGACACACCCGTGTGTAAGCCCACGCCCGATACTGATACGGCTTTTTCGATGGTTTGTTGTTTGATGTTCAACATTCCTATTGTTTATCGTCTTTAATTTTCTTTTCTAACTCGTTTACTCTTTTTTCCAACTGGGGTAATTTTCGGAAGATAGCCGCCGAACGTAGACTGTCTTTGAATTCAATGGCAGGAGTGCCGTTGAGGGATAGCCCTTCTTGCTCCCAGGTTTTGGTGATGCCCGCTTGCCCGCCGACTTTGGTGCCGTTGGGTACCGTAATGTGCCCATTAAATCCAGCCTGCCCACCAATCACACATTTCTCGCCGATTTTGGTTGAGCCAGCTATGCCAGCCTGTGCGGCAATCACGGTGTGTTTCCCAATCTCTACATTGTGCCCCACTTGCACTAGGTTGTCCAGTTTTACGCCTTCCCGGATAATGGTCGAACCCATGGTGGCGCAGTCGATGGTGGTGCCTGCTCCAACACTTACGCTGTCTTCAATGATTACGTTGCCTAGTTGGGGAATGGTTTTGTAAGAACCGTCTGGTTGGGGGGCAAAGCCAAACCCATCGCTTCCGATGACCGCATTGGCAAAGAACGTACAATTCTTGCCAATAACGGTATTATTATAAATTTTTACGCCAGAGTGAATCACGGTATTGTCGCCGATACAGACGTTGTCGCCGACGAATGCCTGCGGGAAAATCTTGACGTTTTTGCCGATTTTACCGTTGTTACCAACGTAGGCAAAAGCGCCGAGATAGAGTCCTTCACCCGTGGTAGTTCCCTCGCCAAGGTGGGAAGGCTGTTCTATTCCTTGCTTCGTTCCTTTGATGATTTGTTCGTACTGTTGAAGAAGCTGCGTGAAAGCGGTATAAGAGTTTTCGACCCGAATAAGCGTTGTATTTACTTTTTTTCTGGCTTCAAAATGCTTATCTACAATTACTGCCGACGCCTCGGTAGTGTACAGGTATGCCTCATATTTGAGGTTTGACAAAAAAGAAATAGTCCCGGACTTACCTTCTTCTATCTTTGATAACTGATTGATTTTCAGTTCTCCATCTCCTTCTATTTCGCCTCCGAGCAGTCCGGCAATCTGCTTGACGGTAAATTCCATACGGTCTTAATTAAGACTGCAAAGTTAGGGGTTTCATCCAACAAACATAATACTTTCGGACAATATTACTGAGGGCCTTAATGGTCGGTAAATCAGAAGCATCGGCAATGTCGCGTACGCTGCCGTCTTTCATTTTAATCAAGATGCGTTCTTCGCTCGAAACGTAGGCGGCATTGGTAGATTGGCCCTCTACTAAATAATACGGGTGTAAGTCCTCTGGGATGCCCTGAGCGAGCAATTGTTGGTGGATTTGCTGCCGTTGATTTTGACTAAAAGGCTCATCTGCAAAATGAATTTTGTACAATTTTCGGTCCAAGAGCCGGCGGCAAATTGACGAAAGAACGGAGTCTAAATGGTCAGCCCAAGCCTTAATGCACGCCCATATATCATAATCGTCAATTTGGGTAAAGGCATGAAAATAGGTGCTATCTTCTTCGAATTGGCTGAGGGTCACGGTATTGGTTAGAAACAGAGAAAAATGGGGCGGTGCAAAAACCGTCTCTCCGTTCATCACCAATTCACGCGCTCGCCTAATGGCCTGAATCAGCATTACTTCGGCACCAATAGAGGTTTTGTGCAGGTATACTTGCCAATACATGAGCCGCCGAGCGTTGAGAAAATTTTCAATGCTTAAAATTCCTTTAAACTCCACCACGAGCTGGTCGTCTACCACATCAAGCATTTTGATGATGCGATCGGTGCCGATGGCACCCTCGGCTACACCCGTAAAAAAACAATCCCGGTTGAGGTAATCCATGCGGTCCATGTCCAACTGGCTGGAAATGAGTTGGTGAAAAAAATGCCGTGGATAACTTCCTTCAAACATCTGAATGGCTAAGTCTAGCCGGCCGCCTAGTTGGCGACTGAGTTCTTTCATGATTTGTAAGGAAAGATGTTCGTGGGGAATGTTGGTGAAGATGGTTTTTTCCAAAACATGCGAAAAAGGGCCGTGGCCCGCATCATGCAGCAAAATGGCAATTTGGGCGGCTTCCCACTCGGCATCCCAAATCAAGTGCCCTTTTGAGCGGAGCGTATTGAGTGCCTGACACATCAGGTGCATTGCTCCCAAGGCATGATGAAAGCGCGTATGCAAAGCCCCGGGATAGACAAATTCGGCCAATCCGAGTTGTCTAATGCGCCTAAGCCTTTGAAAATAAGGGTGTTCTATCAGATCAAAAATAAAGTCAGACGGAATGGTGATGAAACCGTAAACGGGGTCGTTGAGGATTTTGCGTTTGTTCACGGGCTGTCTAAAATTTGGGAAACGTTTTTTTTGATTGCAATTTCGTGAAAAAATAAAGCTAATACCTAAATGAATCGTTTTTGCCTATTAATTCTCCTGCTGAGTTGTGTACCATCAATGGCGCAAAAAAAATCTCGCAAAGATTATCTTGTCACCATTCACACCAATTATGGCGAAATGAAAGCCGTATTGCACGACCGCACGCCGTTGCACAAACAGAACTTCCTAAAATTAATCAATGACCGTTTCTACGACAGTTTGCTTTTTCACCGCGTTATTGAGGGTTTTATGATTCAGGGCGGTGACCCTACCTCAAAAAATGCTAAAGCTGGCGAACGACTCGGTGGCGGAGGCTCAAATTTGGAACGAATTCCAGCGGAGTTTAAACCCGAATTGTTTCATAAAAAAGGCGCATTGGCAGCGGCGCGCAATAATAATCCCGAAAAAGCGTCATCGGGTTGTCAATTTTATATTGTTCAGGGCAAGGTTTGGGATGCCGCAGGCCTTACGGCGCAACTGAATCGGGGAGGCAGAGTGCCCACTGCTGCGCAAAAAGAAGCTTATACTACCCTTGGCGGTAGCCCGCATTTGGACGGAGGGTATACGGTCTTTGGGCAGGTAATCAGTGGATTAGCGGTCATCGATAGCATTGCACATCAGCCTAAGGATGCGGCTGACCGGCCCCTCAAAGATGTAAGAATGCGTATAACGGCCGAAAAAATGAAGAAGAAAAAAATGACAAAACAGTACGGGTATATCTTTGAATAAGATAGAAATAGCAAGGATAAAGCTAAAATATTTGTAAAAGCTCAATTCTTTCGCGTAATTTCCGACGTGGGTTTATTAAATTTGCCCATTCAAGTGCTATTGTACAGTATGTTGTTTTTGTTAATCAGGAGAACGAAAACCTTTTAAGCAATCGCTGTTTGATCAACAATTAACAATAAACGGTTAACATTTCTACTACTGATGGCTAGAATCCTAATTGTGGATGACGAAAAAAGTATCCGGGCAGCGCTGCGGGATATTTTAGAATACGAAGGATATGAGGTTGAAGAAGCCAAAGACGGTGAAGAAGGCCTCAATATGATTTTGAAAAATTCCTATGATGTAGCACTGTGTGATATCCGGATGCCAAAACTGGAAGGGCTCGAAGTGCTCCTGAAAGCAGGAGAAGCGGGGCGTTCAACTCAGTTTATCATGGTATCGGCGTTTGGTAATGTGGAGAATGCCGTCGAGGCTACCAAAAGGGGAGCGTACGATTTTATTACCAAACCTCCAGATTTGAACCGTTTATTGGTTTCGGTTCGTAATGCCATCGAGAAATCAAAATTGGTAGCAGAAACCGTTGATTTGAAAAAACGTATTTTTAAAATCAACGAAATTGTGGGTGAATCTGCCCCCATCAAAAGAGTAAAAGATACCATTGAGCGCGTCGCACCCACCGAAGCAAGGGTGTTGATTACGGGAGCCAACGGCTCTGGTAAAGAAATGGTGGCGAAGCAAATTCACGAGAAAAGTAGCCGCGCCAACAAGCCGCTAATTGAAGTAAACTGCGCCGCTATCCCGAGTGAATTGATTGAAAGTGAGTTGTTTGGGTATGAGAAAGGCGCTTTTACAGGCGCCGTCAAACAGCGTATCGGGAAGTTTGAACAAGCAGATGGAGGTACTCTTTTTCTGGATGAAATCGGCGATATGAGCCTTTCGGCCCAAGCCAAGGTACTGCGAGCATTGCAGGAAAGCAAAATCACGCGGGTGGGTGGCGACAAAGAAATCAAAATCAACGTAAGGGTGATTGCCGCAACCAATAAAGATTTGAAGCGCGAAATCGCCGAAGGGGGCTTTCGTGAAGACTTATACCATCGCCTCAACGTCATTCCGATTCACGTACCGCCTTTGTCGGAGCGCCGCGAGGACATTGTCTTGTTGGCCGATAAGTTTCTGTACGATATTTCACAAGAATACGGCGGTGTTCCCAAAACCATTCTTCCCGACGCTATGCAGCACCTAAAGTCGTTGCCATGGACGGGAAATGTGCGTGAACTTCGCAACGTTATTGAGCGTTTGGTCATCATGTGTGGCGACGAAATCATGCTCGACGACGTGCGTTTATACGCTAGTTTCGGTAATTAATTTACTTAGAAAATAGACTTTGACGATGGACTTTGGACGCCAGACAATTTGTCTACTGTTCAAAGTCCATTGTTTACGGTCATCTACCAATGTATGAAAATCAATTTTGAAAAATCCCCGGATGGTTTGGTGCCTGCCGTGGTTCAAGACCACGAGACGGGCAAAGTGCTGATGTTGGGGTATATGAATGAAGAGGCCTTGGCCAAAACCGAAGCTGAGAACGTCGTTACGTTTTTTAGCCGTAGTAAGCAGCGCCTCTGGACCAAAGGCGAGACCTCTGGTAACTTTCTGAACGTGAAAGCAATTTTAGTGGATTGTGACCAAGATACGATTCTCATCAAAGCCCACCCCATTGGCCCTACCTGCCACACGGGCGCCGATACCTGCTTTTTTGAAAAAAATGAAGGTAAAGCTCCTTTCCTGAACTACCTGCAAAAGCAAATCATTCGGGAGCGAAAAAACAATCCTTCTGAGTCGTCTTATACGAGCAAATTATTCCAAAGAGGCGTAAACAAAATTGCCCAGAAAGTAGGAGAAGAAGCGGTTGAACTCGTGATTGAAGCCAAGGATACCAACGACCATTTGTTTAAAAACGAAGCCGCCGACTTACTTTTTCATTACCTCATTCTGCTCGAACAGCGCGGCATGGATTTGGACGAAATCGTGGATGTGCTGAAGGAAAGACATAAATAGCGGGCAGTTCACAGTTGGCAGTAACTTTTTTTTCATTCTGTAAACTGCCGACTGTGAACTGTTTAAGCTACCTGGCCAATGAAATAGATGCTGAGACTCAAATGAAGTTCTTTCAATAATTGACGCTTGCGGTATTCAAATTGCTCATAAGAAAGCCTTAAAAGCGAATCAGTAGGATACTTTTCTACCATTTCAGCATGTTGTTGAAGCAGCTGATTTACATCATTTAGCTCCTTTGCTACTACATCGGGGTGTCTGGGTTCAGTCATTTTTAAGTGTGATGTTTAATTCAATAAACCCTCTTACGTTATCTTCTCTGTCTTTCCCTAACCAATTATTCCAATACCGTCTGACAGGTTCAGTAATTGAGTGATATCGTTCATCATTTTCTGCATAAATGGCTAAAAGGTGCCCGTCGACACAATAGTTATCTTTTGCTCCGCCAATTAAGAAAAACGGTAATAACTTTTCGATTAACAGCTCAGTATTGTCATCAAATTTAATCAAATTAACGATATCAATATCGTTTGGTTGCGATTTTATACTGATAAAACTGCCACCTATCCATTGTTTGAAATCGTCAGAAAGAACGTTGCGTAAATCGTTGATATAACGCGTATAGTGACGAAATAATTCTTTCCTTTTCTCACCTCCAATTCTATCAACAAAGAGCTCTTCCAATAAAGGAAGTGTAATACGAAAAATTTGCGGAGGTGTTAAATTTCCATTGGTATCAAATCGCAACTGCATCTTACTCATCAATCAAACGCTTAGTAATCGGCTGGTAGCTGTCAATGCGGCGGTCACGGAGGTAAGGCCAGGTGGTGCGGTAATATTCGGTTTTGTCCAAATCCAACTCTACCACTTTTACTTCCTCTTGGTCGTGCGAGGCCAAATACATGAGGCTTCCGAAAGGATTAGATACAAATGACCCACCCCAAAACTGCTGATTGGCCTCGCGCCCTACGCGATTGACCGACACCACATATACGCCGTTGGCCACCGAATGACTGCGCTGAATGGTTTGCCAAGCGTTGTATTGCTCCAAATTAACGGCAGGGTCTGGCTCAGTAGTATCCCAACCGATGGCCGTGGGGTAAAACAAAATTTCGGCCCCCATCAGACTCGTAATGCGGGCTGCTTCGGGGTACCATTGGTCCCAGCAAATCAGAATGCCTAATTTCCCAAACTTGGTATCAAACACTTTATAACCCAAATCGCCGGGAGTGAAATAGAATTTTTCGTAATATCCGGGGTCATCAGGGATGTGCATCTTGCGGTATTTTCCCAAGTAGCTGCCGTCGGCGTCCAAAACGGCCGTGGTGTTGTGATACAGTCCAGGGGCACGTTTTTCAAACAAAGACGCAATAATGACAATGCCAAGCTCTTTGGCCAAGGCCCCAAACTGCTCGGTGGTAGGACCAGGAATTGCCTCTCCCAGACTGAAATTGGCGTGGTCTTCCACGTCGCAGAAATAAAGTGATTTAAATAATTCCTGCAAACACACAATTTGTGCGCCCTGAGCCGCTGCCTCACGGGTTTTGGCGATGGCTTTTTCTACATTATGATTGACATCGGTGGTGCAGCTCATTTGCACCAAACCCACTTTTACATTTCGCATGGAAAATCAACTTTGATTAGGACGTCGAAAAACGCCGGCAAGGTTTTACGTCGAAAAACTTCAAAAACGTCGGCGAGGGCTCGGCGCCTGCTGTTCAAAACCTCGCCGAGGTTACCGACTACAAAGGTAATGCGAAAACCCTTATTTATTGACAAATCCGAGAAAGTGCTTACTTTAGAGTTTAAATCAACAAACCCTTTAAGATGATGTTTTTTACTAACCTATTGAGAATTGTTTTTCTTTCAACCGTTCTTTTTTATCATTCTTTCAACGGTTTTTCCCAAACCAAAGAAAAAATCGTTGTCTCTGATTTAACGCGCATCAAGCAAGTGGGGGGAATTGCCGTTTCGCCCGATGGAAAGCGGGCTGTTTATACCGTGACCTCGCTTGAGCCTGCCTCAGATGCGCTTGATTATGAGTACCGAACCCACCTTTGGCTAGTGGATTTGGACGGAAAAACAACTCCACGGGCTATTACGCGGGGCAACGAAAGTGCCAGCCAACCCGTATGGAGTCCAGATGGCAAAAGTGTGGCTTTTGTGCGGGTCGTCAAAGGTAAAGCGCAG
Source organism: Runella sp. (assembly GCA_027486105.1). Classification (GTDB taxonomy): domain Bacteria; phylum Bacteroidota; class Bacteroidia; order Cytophagales; family Spirosomataceae; genus Runella. The sequence goes on from JAIXPV010000008.1 coordinate 13,022, forward strand.
ATCTTCGTGATGCCTTTGGATGGAGGAGAGGCGTGGCAGTTGACCGATTACAAATACGGTGCTTCGGGGCCGCAGTTTTCGCCCGATGGTCGCCAACTCTTATTTTCTACCAGCGCGGTGTTTTCGGCCTTGATGGCTGATTCTACCCTGAATCCGGCCAAAGCGGGCCCCGCGTGGAGTTTGGAAAAGGCAGGTTTTGCCAAAAATGAGTTTCTGAAAAAAAATTCTGCCAAACCCAATCCCGACGGCACAATTGAAGAAATCAGGGCGTACCTAGACAAGGATGTAGAAGATAAAAAAGCTAAGGTCATTAATCGACTCAACTTTCAGGGTGAAGCCTCGGCAGGTCAGGAGTTGAGCTTCAGTCATTTGCTAGTCATTGATGTTAAAGAAGGTGCCAAGCCTGTTACACTTACCAAAGGTTTTTATTCGTACGCGGGTGCCGCTTGGTCGGGCGATAGCAAACAAATTTGGTTTAGTACCCGCGCCGATAGCCTGCTTCATCCCGATCGCGACGCCGAAAGCCGTATTTGTGTCATGAACGCTGATGGTAGCGGGATGCGAACGGTTTTGGTAGAAAAAGGCCGCAATTTCGGACAACCAACTCCCTCACCCGATGGGCAATGGTTGGCTTTCATTACCTCACAAGCTCCTGTTAAATCGTCCATACTGGACCAAGGACATTTAGGGTTTTTAAGTCTAAAAACTACTGCAGCGAAATACTCTGTTAATCCTTTTGACCGTTCTCCAGGTAATCTGAAATGGGTTACGTTGACGTTCCCAAAAAACAAGAAAGAAGTTGGTAAGGTAGAATATGTCTATTTTACGGCTGCTTCCAACGGGGGGGCACCGTTATTTAGAGCGGTGCCGACGATTGATAAAGTAGAGCAATTGTCTGATTTTGAAAGCGGAGTGACAGATTTTGATGTTTTTCCTAACAAAGTCATTTTTGCCAAAACCGAAGTGGCAAACCCATCTGAATTGTATCAAGCCGATGTATTGGCAAAAAACGCTGTGAAGTTGTCGACACACAACGATTGGGTAAGCAAAAAAGCCTTGAGTATGCCCGAAAAACGGACGTTCAAAAATGAAAAAGGCCAGACCATCGAGTATTGGATTATGAAACCGACGTTTGTGGAGGTAGGAAAAAAATATCCGTTGCTGCTCAATATGCACGGCGGCCCTACCGCTATGTGGGGCCCAGGCGAAGCGTCGATGTGGCACGAACATCAATTCTTTTGTGCGCAGGGCTACGGGGTGGTATATGCCAATCCACGCGGCTCGGGCGGTTATGGCGTTGATTTTATGAAAGCCAACTACCGCGATTGGGGCACAGGACCCGCCGCCGATGTGTTGCGTGCCTGCGCAGATGCGGCCAAAGAAACTTGGGCTGATACTTCGCGTCAGGTCATTACGGGAGGTTCGTATGCGGGTTATCTTACGGCTTGGATTATCGCGCATGATAATCGTTTCAAGGCTGCTTTTGCCCAACGCGGTGTGTACGACCTGACCACGTTTATGGGAGAGGGCAACGCGTGGCGGTTGGTGCCAGGGTATTTTGGCGGTTATCCGTGGGAAACCGAAGCCAAGCATTCAATGGACGCGAATTCACCTTATACGTTTGTTGATAAAATAAAAACCCCGTTTCTCATCAAACACGGCGAAAATGACCTACGAACGGGCGTCATTCAAAGCGAAATGATGTATAAATCCCTGAAAATTCTGGGCCGTGAGGTAGAATATGTACGGATGCCTGGCGGTACACACGAGCTGAGCCGCACGGGCAACCCGCGCCAGCGCATCGACCGGATGTTGCGTATTTATGAATTTTTTGAGCGGTATGTGGGCAAGAAGTAGAAAGGGTAATTTTTAAACAATTATTGCTTATGGATGATGACAAAAATGCCCTAAAATCAGTAACTATAAGGCTGGGACTTAATGAATTTCACGAGGAATTCATTAAGTCCCAGCAACAAATAAGAGCTGAATACAAGTACTTGAATAATTTATTGAAGATTGCTTTAGATGAGTTAAACCATAAATTTTCACGTTATAAAAATGAATAATCGCCGCACTTTCATTAAAAACTTAGGCGCTGCCGCAGGAATGGCTGCGTTTGCACCCGAGCTGTTTGCTGCTGAACCGCAAAAACTGTGGTTTCAGATTTCGTTGGCCGAATGGTCGTTGCACAAAGCTATTCTCAACGAAAAAAAATTGACCAATTTAGATTTTCCCGTGGTAGCTCGTAAGGAATTTGGAATTGGGATTGTTGAATACGTCAATCAGATGTTTAAAGATAAAGCCAAAGATACGGCCTACCTCAACGACCTGCTGACCCGCTGCAAAGACAATGACGTCAAGAACCACCTCATCATGATTGACGGAGAAGGTGGCCTCGCCGAAACCGATGCCGCAGTCCGTAACAAAGCAGTGGATAACCACAAAAAATGGGTTGAATGTGCCAAATACCTTGGTTGTAAAACCATCCGTGTCAACTCATTTGGGCGCGGTACGGCCGAAGAAGTAGCCAAAGCAGCAGTAGACGGTCTCGGGAAATTAGGCGAATTTGCCGCCCCTGTCGGTATCAATGTGATTGTAGAAAACCACGGTGGCTACTCGTCAGACGGGCAGTGGCTGTCGAATGTCATGAAGCAGGTCAACATGAAAAATGTAGGCACATTGCCCGATTTTGGCAACTTTTGCATTAAGCGTAGCAGTGGTGGAGAGTGGGGCGGTAGTTGTACAGAAGAATACGACCGCTACAAAGGCGTGAAAGAATTGATGGCTTTTGCTAAAGGTGTAAGTGCCAAAACCAATGATTTTGACGAAAAGGGCAATGAGGCAAAAATGGACTACGCCCGTTTGCTCAAAATCGTAAAAGATGCTGGGTTCAAGGGAATCATCGGTATTGAGTACGAAGGAAACGTGACGTCAGAATATGACGGCATCAAAGCCACCAAGAAGCTCTTGGAGCGAGTAGGAGCAATGGTGTAGGTAGGGAATGACGAATGTTGGAGTGACGATTGACGAATCAGGTGGATATTCGTCAATCGTCATTTTTTAGTTATATACCTGCCAAACGTGAAACAGGAATGTTGAGACCTTTGCTCAGTCTCTTAACCATTGAAAGTGTTAGCTCGCGTTTTCGGTTCAATACTTTGGAAACCAATGTTTTATCGCCAATAAAAGGGATTAAATCTACTTGTTTCAATCCATTTTGGAGCATTTTATTTTGTAGGTAAGCAATGGGGTCAGAGGCGCTCATCGGATAATGAACAGCTTCGTATGCTTCTACAAGCGTCACTATCAACTCTAATTCATCTCCGGCTTCGCTGCTTGGCTGAGGATGGGTTTGTAATAAATGATAAATTCGTTCGAGAGCTTCTTCATACTGCTCTTCCGTTTTTATGGGTTTGATTATCATTGTTTTCGCCTTTTAAATTCTACTTTTTTTGCATCAATCTTATCGTATGCGGCATGGCTGCCAATCCAAAGTAAGAATATCAGTCCAAAAGAGTAATCTATATGCGTAATGAGCCGATAATCATTGCCTTTAATGTTGAAAACTACCTGATGTTTATCAATAATACTGGCATTGCCAAAGGTTGCTTTTACATCATTGGGAGTATTCCAAACAAGACTGGCTACAATATCATGCCATTCCAGTAATGAATTTTCTGCCTCCGGATTTTCATCCCAAAATTCTTTCAGGGTACGTTTTGCAATGATTCGCATAGATAACAAAGTTCCACAAAAGTTGCCTTTTTGTCAACTTTTGTGGAATGGAATTTTATTTTTTTTGAAATATATACTATTTAAAACTCAATCACTAAGCCCAAGGCAGGCGTAAAATTGGCGTCTTCGTTAGCTAAAATGAGCGGAATGGCGTTACTTCCGTCGAGCCTGAGGGCTTGCCCATCGGTAGTTTTGAAACCTGAGTTGTCGGCGGTGCGCTCAAATGTATATTGTGGAAAGGCGGGATTGGCTGTTAATAAGGCGTTTTGAAAATCAAAAAATAAGTCAATCGACATCTTTTTATAATTCCATTTTTTATCCACTCGGAAGTCTACCCTGCTAAAGGGTTTGAGTCGTTGGCTGTTGAGGCGCGTGTAGTCTTCAGTCCCTACACCACTGGTGAGATAGGTTCTTTGCGAGGTGGCTAAGTCAAACGGCGTATAGGGAGCGCCGCCTTGGTAAAGCCATTTCAGGCCCAATTCCCAACCTCGCTTAAATTTGTAACCCAACTGCGTCGAAATCAGATTGCGAGTATCCCAAGCAGACGCTACATATTTGCCGTCTTTTCCCGTAAATTCAGACCGAAAATAAGTATAACTTAATACGCCGAAGAAGTTTTTGGTGAGTTTTTGCTGCACAAAAAATTCAATTCCCCTACTTCTACCTTTGCCAGTACTCGTCACAGCTTCGTTGCCGATGGCGCCAAAGTTGCCCCCTTGATTGGCCAACGAAATGCCATCGCGTACCGAAACGGGGTAGTTATCGTATATTTTCGAGAAACCTTCGAGCGTGATGCGCGTGGTAGGCGTTGGAATGAATTCAAGCCCCCCTACCACGTGGTCAGAGCGAATATACTTATTGGATTTATTGACGAAATTGCCGTCCTGACGGTAGCCCAAAACGGTGTAAATCGGGGTCTTGAAAT
>JAIXPV010000643.1 GCA_027486105.1 Runella sp.
GTCGGTGCGGAGCAAGATGCCCGTGGCCAGTGCTGCCAAGATGGTACGGGTTTCAGCATTGACCGAAGGGTCAATCCAAACCGTACCGTTGTTGAGGGTCGATACGGCCCCCACAACCTTTCCATTGAGGACAAACTCGTGTCCATAAACCCCCACTTTTTTGAGCCACTCGGGCTGGTTTTCCAGCCCGCGAACTGCTTTGATTTCAATGATTTGAGCGTAGTTTCGGGCGTAGCCCGCTGACTCTCTTTGTTTCAAGAAATCACCGTTGGGATTGTACAAAATAAAATCCCAAGTGTCTTCTTGTGCGGTGAGGATGGTGCCCGCAAAGTAATTTTCGTATTGAAGCGGGATGCTAAAAAAGTCTTGTACCAAACTCAAATCGTTGCTTTTGAAGCGACTGACGCACGATACCTTGACCGAGCGACCATCTGGACTGAATTGGGTAAAACTGAGTTTTTCTTGCGCGCCCTGAAACCTGAGAATAAACGGTATATCGTAGCTACGGGTCCAGCCGCGCCGGATTTTATCGGTGCGGTAGTCGCCGTACCGAATTACCTGCCCAATCAGCAATCCTTGGCGGCCTTTGACGGGCATGGCGGTGGCGTTTAGTTCGGGCGCGAAAGCTACTTGGGCGGTTTTACAGCTTGATAAAAGCACTCCGCCCAGCAGGAGGACGAATGCGTAGTTTTTTAGGGACAAACAGAATGTTTTAGATTCATTGAATTTCATGGCGATGCTGTTTTGGTTCAAATACACCCCAAAATTCGCTTCAATCACCCTGAGAAGAATGACTTTTTTCTTGAATTGAGAAAGATTTTGGTTGAATTGTGGTTTTTGGCGTACGAAACTCGCTTATGAGGCACAAAAAAACCTGCTTTGGTCAAGAGCAGGTTGTATAAGGATAGTAGAGGCTAGAATCTATTATTTTACTGAACAAGTATTCAAGCCAAAAATAGTGTAGAGTGGGCAAAAACTCACTATACTTGTTAGCGCGAAAACGGCGGCGACCACCAGCGCGATGATGCCGAGCGTACCCGTAAGGGTTCCCGTAAAATACAATGCAACGGCGATAGCGGCTACAATAAGGCGAATAATGCGGTCGGTACCGCCCATGTTAGGTTTCATGTTCGTAAGATGTTTTTAGTGTTTAAGGCCTTCAATTACAAAATACAAACCCACTAACAGCGCCGTGCAAAGCAGGCATACAACGATGAGTTTTGTGGTGTTTGATTTCATAGACTAAAGGTCGAACTAAAAACCCCTTCGAGTCAGTGATATATGTTACAAAAGCACTTGAAAATCAAGATTTTGGAATAATTTTCTGCATCTCCTGACGGAGGTTGCTGGGGAAAATGTTGAATTGAGGTAGCAGCGTCATCTATTGAGCTGGGGTAGCCAATTGATTTACAATCTGTTCCAGCTGTTTTTTCTGCACTACGCCCGATTGCCGCCACAAGATTTTTCCTTTCTGAAAAAGAATCAAGGTGGGCACACCCTGAATACGGTACGTTTGGGATGCCGCAGGGTTTTTATCGACGTCTATTTTAATGACGCGCACGCGGTCGCCCATCTGGGAGGCAAAATCTTTCAAAATCGGTGACATCATTTTGCAAGGCCCGCACCATTCGGCAAAAAAATCCACCAAAACGGGTGTTTCACTGTTGATTATATCGTTGAATGTCTGTTTCTTTTCCATGATCTGTTGTTGTTTAAAAATAAAAAATCACGCCTGATTACTTCTCTACGTCATGGTGGCGCTGCATAAACTTATTGAGTTGTAAATCCTGCAACATCCCACCTCCCAAATACCCCATCAGTGCGCCGTAAGGCACCATGGTTTGCCACTGAGATTTGAGCGGGCAGGTTCCGGTCAGGCACCCAATTTCTTTCCAATACCAGTACCCACCAATGGCCCCTGCCACTGCTCCCAGCCAGCCCCACGGGATATTACTTAACTTCTTCATATTGTGTTTTTTCAATGTTTTTTTGGGTGCTTTGGCGGGTGTTTGGGGTGGCGCATCCGCCCGCACCGCAGCAGCCTACATTCATGATGGCCTGCAACGCAAACAATCCTCCCAGCAATCCCAAAAGTGGTTGATGGTCAACAAAGGCGGAATAGATGAGCCACAAGCCCATCCCCATCCGTAAAATTCGCATAAAATCCCAGTTCTTGAGTACCGCCGTCATAATCGGTTATTATTTTTATGAATTAACAATTTAGCTACTTACAAAGTGCCCTAGTAGGGCCAGCTCATCATTCCGCCCGATAGGTTGTAAACGTGCTCAAAGCCCGCATTTCCCATCATTTTACAGGCTTGACCGCTACGATTTCCACTGCGACAATACACAAAATAAGTTTTGCTTTTGTCTAATTTGCCAATTTTTTGTTGGAAATCGGCGCTCATTAAATCAATATTGATGGCACCCTTGATAGCCCCCGAACGCATTTCGGCGGCGGTACGTACATCTACCACAACGGCATTAGGTGTTTCGTCAATCAATTTTTTAAAGCTAGAAGCGTTGACGTCTTCGTAATTTTTTTTGGTTTTAAGGAAGTCAAACATGGTCTTTGTCGGTTTTGATTTTAATTTGATACGACAAAGTTCTGAACAATCGGGGGCTAGTACAGTGATATTTGTTACACACTACAAAATATGGGGTAATTTTCAGCGTAGAAATAATTCTCTAAACGTTTTAATACCTACTAAAATTGACTGCCATCAATGATAGCAGTCAATTGGTTACATATAGCCACGAATACAATCAGATTACTGAGGTTTAGTTAAGGAAGGGTTTGGAGGGCGGTTGTTTAGTTGGACCATCATATCGTTGAAATCTTTGTCGGCGGGGTCCAGTGCTTTGCCTTTTTGGGCCATGTCGAGGGCTTTTTCGGGGTTGATTTCGACCGATGTATAGTACGAAAAGAGGTATTTAAGGGCAATTTTCATGTCGTACTTAAATTTCTGTTCTTCTTTTTTGGTGTACGCCAGCTCGACAAACCGTTCATAAAAGGGGATTGATTTTGCGTAGGCGGTATCTTGGTTGGCATATCCGTAATAATTGGATTTGGCGCGGTACAGAATGGTGGGCAAGTGGTCGGGGCTGGATTCTTGCACGGCGGCAAAGGCAGAATCGGCTTTTAGATACATGGTAGAATCGTCGCGGCCCATTTTGTAGGCGGCCATGGCTAA
>JAIXPV010000529.1 GCA_027486105.1 Runella sp.
AGCGGATGGGGGGGGGAAGCCGTTCAACGAAGAGGTTTCTTTTAAACTTAAATCTCCATCAGGAACGGTCATTACCTTGATTGGAGCAAACACTTACGCATCTGGAACAACTACTTCGGGAATTGTAACGACGGTTTTTGAAGAGGGCGCAAGCCCGATACTTTCAAACACTCTTCCAGCCTCGGGTACGTTTGCCCCCAACCAATCATTTTCGGCTTTTATCAATGAAGAACCCGCTGGTACATGGACGCTTTTGGCCGAAGATAATGGCTATATTGACCCCTTGTGTGTCAAAAATTTTTCAGTTACCCTTTCCACCAACAGTCCTGTGCTAGCACCGACCATTACTTGGTGGGATTCTACTACGGGAGGCGCACTTTTGGGTTCGGGAGTGGAGTATTTAGCCTTGACAACAACGGTTGGAGTACAAACCTATTATGTGCAGTCCAGATGCCAAGGGCTTTGCCCGAGCCCTCGAACACCCGTTACGTTGACGGTTACCCCTGTACCTCAAGTCTACGTTTTTCCTATTTCAACGAGCTTAGCCAATGACAGTACGTTCAACAATTTCCTGAAAAATCAACCACTTCAGGTGACTAAAGATACTAGTAATCAGTATGTAATAGTTGATTCGACCATGGTAGGCGGAGTGGTGATTGGCAATACGCCCCCATTGACAAGCCCCGTCACGCTTTGTTCGACTCAAACATATTTGCTGCTGTCCATCGGTTGTCCAACGAATAAGATTTCGTGGTCGGACGGAAAAAAAAGTCAAGCGTTGCTCGTCACGTCATCCACGCCGATAAATTATTCCGCCACCTGCACTGATTCTATTGCTTCTTGTGCGCCCATCACGTTTAATACTGTCGCTTTTGTATCGCCTTTGACCAATGTGTTGGTTACGAATAAAATCTACGCCAATTCGGTGCAGACCTTTACCGGGACGACCATTACGGCCTCTAACCATATAGAAACCCCCGCCCAAATTCAATACCGAGCCAACAATGCCATTCTCCTAAACCCAGGTTTTAGCGTAAACGGAAACAGTGTTTTTACGGCACAGGTCGGAACAGGTTGTGATAATTGAAGGCTGAAACGATTCATAGCTTTTTAGGATAGAGTGGTAACAATGATTAAATAAAAAACGAACAAAGTAGTTTTGAGGCAGGTGTGGGCTTTGGCACATAAATCCTGTTCGTTTACCCACAAAATACACTAAAATGACGACGCGTCAATTTCGCACCCTTCTTTGTTTATTGTTCATTGTTTCGGTATCAGTGAAAGCCCAAAAAAAACGTGAATATTTTGGTTGGAGCCTTGTTTGGGCCGATGAATTTAACGTGGATGGTGCCCCTGATAAAAACAATTGGACTTTTGAAAAGGGATTTGTGCGTAACCACGAATTGCAGTGGTATCAGCCCGAAAATGCCTATTGCAAAAAAGGGAAACTTATCATTGAAGCGCGCCGCGAAAACCGCCCAAATCCCAACTATGACCCCAACAGTCAAGACTGGAAAAAAAGCCGAAAAGAAATCGAATACACCGCATCGAGCCTTAAAACGCAGGGGCTGCACAGCTGGAAATACGGGCGTATCGAAATGCGTGCTCGCATTGATACCCGTCCTGGCCTATGGCCTGCTTTCTGGACGCTGGGCGTAGAAGGCGAATGGCCGCGCAACGGCGAAATTGATATTATGGAGTTTTACCGTGGAATGTTGCTGGCCAACATCGCGTGGGGCAGCGAAACGCGTTTTAAGGGCGTTTGGCAAGACCTCAAGAAACCCATCGAAACCTTTGAAGACCGCCGCTGGGGTAAAAAATTTCACGTATGGCGCATGGATTGGGACGAAAAAGCGATTCGCCTGTACGTAGACAACGAACTGCTCAATTTTGTGGAGCTTTCCCAGACCATCAACCGCGATGGCTCAGGCAAAAATCCTTTTATGCAACCCCATTATCTACTGCTCAACCTCGCCGTCGGCGGCGATAACGGCGGCGATCCTTCGGGTACAAAATTCCCTTCAAAGTATGAAATCGATTACGTGCGGGTGTATCAACGGTAATTACTTCTTCAACTGATTCAAGGTATAAAACACCGCCCGGTTCATCAGCAATTTACCGTCGGGAGTTTGTAGTTCACCCATTTTTAGGTCATAAACATAGCCTGCTTTCAATTCCGCCAGTTTGAACGCTACCTTACGACCATCGGCGGAGACTTTTACTTCTTTGATGGCCACGTCGGCTACGTCGGTTTTGGGTGAACCGTAAGGTTGATGGTATTTGTAGTAATACCGTTGGAATTTGTAAAGGTCTGGATTAGAGGCTAATTTAGGGTCTACTGGCAACGAAAAGGTAAGTTCAAAGCCTTCGGTTGTCAAATTCATCGCCATAATATCAAGTGGCACTTTGCCCGTCCAGTGAATCCGTGACAGACCTTCGTCACCCACCCAGCCGTGGTCGTTGTGTCCCACCCATAAGTCGCCGTTTTTGTCGAACACCAGCCGATTATTACCTTTTAGGAGCCCCGTAC
>JAIXPV010000078.1 GCA_027486105.1 Runella sp.
AGTGTTCCTGGATCAACGTTGATATATGGATCAAACTTTTGGATAGTGACCGACAATCCTCGTGATTGAAGGAGTTTTGCCAGAGAAGAGGCAATGATGCCCTTTCCCAAAGATGACGTTACGCCGCCCGTAACGAAGATATATTTTGCGGTTTTTTGCCCGTTAGCAGCCATGATTAGCAGTGAGTTTTTGACTGGTTACGGGATACAAAGGTACTAAAATTTGGCACTGAGGCACTATCATATTTTACAAAGCCCCTCTCTTTTCAACGTAATACACTGACTATCAATATTAAAAAAAATATTAAAAAGTTGAAAATAGTTTGTCAGTCACAATTTGGTTCAACTTTCTTACATTTACTTTTCAAATCCCCGTCCCCTATGAGTGCTGTTCTTCGTTTGTTGCTACGTCTGTTTCTTTTCGCGATTTTTACCGTCGGAATCATTTCGGTTTGGGAAGGCATGAAGACAGGAAAATGGTTTTCACTCGGGGCCGCTGGTGAGACCGAAACCACCCACGCCATGGTGCTAGAAGAGGTGCAAGCGATGGGAAAATTGGAGCTGGTTCGGTACAATTTTAAGGATATTGTAGAGCACGAACAAAAACTCCAATGGTTTCCCAATCCCAAAGCCATTTTGATCGTGCAAGGCGAAGCCATCGGCTGCATTGATTTAACCAAAATTACTACCTCCGACATCACGAGTGCGTCTGATACCGTGGTGGTGCATTTGCCTGAACCGGAGTTGTGTAGCTATAAAATCGACCATACGAAATCAAAGGTCTACAACACCGAATATGCCTTTACAGAAGAAGCAAAACTAGTACAGGAAGCCTACCAACAAGCCGAAAAACAAATCCAAAAATCAGCGTTGGATTTGGGTATTTTGGAGCAAACAAAACGGAATGCCAATCTGATTTTGAAACCCGTATTAGAGAGAATATCTGGCAAAAAAGTAGTGCTGCGCTATCGCCTAAAAGCGACTATCCCCAACCCAAGGTAAGGGCCTAAAATGAACCAACCAAACCTATGATAAAATGAAGAAGAACACGTTTACCTTTAAAGTTGTCTTCTGCGTGCTCGGGGGGCTGCGGGCGGAAAACACGGTGCCAACACGGCCAACGTAAAAACGTACATTGATTTTGCCGCAAAACACGGTTTTGATGGGGTATTGGTGGAAGGTTGGAACGAAGGTTGGGAAGATGGGTTTGGCAACTGGAAAGAAAACGTGTTTGATTTTGTCATCCCTTACCCTGACTATAACTTGGAAGAACTAACGGCCTACGCCCAGCAAAAGGGAGTCCGAATTATCATGCACCACGAAACCTCTGGCTCGGCCACCAACTACGAACGCTGGATGGACAAAGCCTACAAATACATGAACGACCACAACATAAATACCGTAAAAACAGGCTACGTCGGTAAAATCATTCCTCGGGGTGAGCACCACGATGGTCAATGGATAGTCAATCATTATCAGCGCGTTGCCGAAAAAGCCGCCGAGTACAAAATCATGGTAGAAGCCCACGAACCCGCGCACCTTACGGGCCTGCACCGTACCTATCCTAATTGGCTGGCCAACGAAGCCGCACGCGGCAATGAGTTTAACAATGCCCCAAAACTCGGCCTCGTACCCGAGCACGAAACCATATTGCCTTTTACCCGATTGATGGGTGGGTCCATGGACTATAGATCCGGCTTTTTTCATTTTCAGTTGAACCAGTACGGCCCAACTCGTACCACCCGCGTCAAAACAACCCTTGCCAAGCAGTTGGCGCTGTACGTGACAATGTACAGCCCCTTGCAAATGGCAGGAGATTTTCCCGAAAATTTCAACAAACATTTGGATGCTTTTCAATTCATCAAAGATGTACCCGTAGATTGGGATGACACCCAAATTTTAGAGGCTGAACCTGGCGATTTTATTACCATTGCGCGCCGAGAAAAAGGCAAACCTAACTGGTTTTTGGGGGCTATCTCTGATGAAAACAGCCGAACAACCCCAATACCGTTGAATTTTCTGGAGGAAGGGGCATCTTATCAGGCTACCATTTATCGAGATGCCGAAAATGCACATTGGCAAACCAAACCTGCGGCATATTCAATAGAAAAAATGACCGTTACAAACAAATCAACGCTGAATTTACGTTTAGCTAAAGGCGGCGGTTGTGCCGTTAGCTTTCGTAAAATATAAGTTTTTACTCATTTTCTAAGTCCAATATCCATGCAAAACACTACCTTAAAAATCACGCTCTTTGCGCTTTTCGTAACCGTAATCTCTCATTCTTCAATGGGTCAAATCGACGTATTGAGGCAAAAAATCCAGCAAATCGCCTCTAAGACCGACGGAACATTGGGCGTGGGGATTTTAGGGCTAGAAAACCGAGACACACTCACGCTCAATAACCACGTTCATTTTGCGATGCAAAGCGTGTATAAATTTCATTTAGGCTTGGCCATTTTGAATCAGGTCGATAAAGGTAATCTCAAACTGAACCAGAAAATCCTCATTCAGAAAAAAGATTTACTGCCCAACACGTGGAGTCCATTGCGCGAAAAATATCCCAATGGAAATATTGAAATTCCTCTTAGTGAACTGCTTCAATTTACGGTTGCACAAAGCGACAACAACGGTTGTGACATTTTATTCAGAATTATGGGCGGGCCAAGAGTGGTTGACAACTACATCAAGAGCATTGGCATGACGGATGTTTCTATCCGTACCACCGAAGAAGAAATGCACAAAACCGACAGCGCACAGTTTAGCAACTGGACTACTCCTTGGTCGGCGGTGCAGTTATTGGAGAAATTTTACCAAAAGAAAATTCTTTCGCCTGCCAGCCACGCCTTTATGTGGAAAGTATTGACCGAAGCCAACACAGGAAGCGGCAAAATCAAAGGATTGCTGCCAACTGGAACCCTCGTAGCGCACAAATCGGGTCTTTCGGGGGCAAATAAGGAGGGCGTCACGGCGGCAACCAACGACATCGGCATCGTGACTTTGCCCAACGGCAAACATTTTATCATTTCCATTTTCTACGGCAACACCAAATTGAGCGACATAGAAAGCGACAAAGTCATTGCTGAAGTAACCAAAGCCGCATGGGATTATTTTTCGGCCAAATGAACCAGATATTTGTCGTTTCAAATTCCGAAAAGCGTCGCTACCTTTGCCCATTGTCTCATTTTTCCATTCACTACTACTCAAAATAGTTTACATCGTGCGTATCGGAATCTTTTTTGGCGGACCCGCGCGTGAGCGCGAAATATCTTATGCAGGCGGTAAAACGGCCTACGAAAACATTGATAAGGCGTTGTTTACGCCCGTATTGATCTTTGTGGACAGCCTCGGTAATTTTATCTTGACCGATGAATCAACCCTATATCATGCCAGCATCCGCGCTTTTTATCCAGGCCCTGCATTCCGGGAAGGGGGATTTGAAGTATACATTGAGTCGTTACAGCAACAACTTTCACAGGCTGAATTGGAGGCGTTGATGCACGCCATCGGCACGCCGATTCAACCACAGGATTTCAAAAAATATTTCGATTTTGCGTTCATCATCCTCCATGGCCCCGATTGTGAAGATGGTGCCATTCAGGGCCTAATGGAGTGGCACAAAATGCCATATATGGGCCCAGGGTTGCTCGGCTCGGCGGTAAGTATTGATAAAATCTTGCAAAATGAGCAAATCGCCCGCGCCAACGGTCAACAGAAAAAAATGAAAGTAGTCCGCTGGGAAGAATGGAACGGTGGCGATGTAAACGCCATTTTTGAGGCTGCCAAAGCCGCCGTAGGATTGCCTATTGTGGTAAAAGCACCCCACCAAGGCTCCTCGATTGGGGTAGCGATTGTAAAAGAAGACAGCGCTACGGCCTTTGCTGCCGCCATGAATCAATGTTTTTTCTCATTAGAAATAAAGTCCGACGATTGGAAAAGTTGGTCAGAAGCCGAAAAACACGCTTTGGCGCAACGCATCGGCAACCTCGACGAGAGCATCGGTTATCCAGTAGTGATTCAAGAAACGGGCGAAACCATTTACCACCCCATCGACTTAATTGAAAAACTGGATTCGTCTCTCTTTTCTTCTCACATTTCGCTGCTATCCGTGAATGCCGAAGACCAAGTGTTATTGGAAGAATTTATGACGGGGCAGGAGTTTTCGTGCGGCGTCATTCAGGACGACGACGGCACCGTCATTGCCTTGCCTCCTACCGAAATTGCCAAAATGGACGAAAACCAGACGTTTGATTTCAAGACCAAATACAAACTCAACGTCACCCGTAAGTTTATTCCAGTCAGAACGGTACTTGAAAACAACCAAAAGATTCAATACAACATTGCACTGGTATTTGAGAAATTGGGCATGAACGCCGTAGCTCGCATTGATGGCTTCCTCACGCCCGATGGACGTGTACTGCTCCACGACCCCAATACACTGCCGGGCATGTCGCCTACCTCGTTGATTTTCAAACAAATGGCCGAGATCGGATTGGATGTTACGCACGCCATCACGTACCTGATTCGACAGTCACTACGCGAGCGCATTCGCACAGGCAAAGACACTGTACATTTACGGCAATTGCTGGTGGCTTTAGATGCAAAAATTGAACAAAAGCTTTCGGAGCTTACTTTTCAAGCGGTTGAATTTGAGGCTACTACGGAGGCCTACATTGAAGCTCGCCGTACTTTCAGCCAACTTTCGGCCTCGGGTAAAGTAAAGCCCACTGCCATATTGAAAATCAGCGATGAAGAAAAATACGAATTGCCCGTAAGTCTACTTTTCAAAGATACGATTGAAGATGTGTTGGAAATGATTTCACAACCCGTGCACCCGCTCATCGAAGAAACCCGCCAAAAAGCGAAAAACATTACCCGTCGTTTTGTGGGATAAAAAAAACGATACTTGCCAAGTCTTTGGACGGGGTCGCCTAGACGGGGTCGCCTAGACGGGGTCGCCTAGACG
>JAIXPV010000144.1 GCA_027486105.1 Runella sp.
ATCGTATTGGCAAAATCACTGTGCTGCGCATTGGAACAAACCACTGACAACAAGATAATTGACAAGAACAAAAGTGTGTTTAATTTCATGCAACTTTGGTGCTTAATTTCTTTAAGCTAACAAAAAAAGGCAAATTGCTTGATTCAAAACTATAACTCCCGGATTTTAATACTCCTAAAATGGACTTCATCGCCGTGGTCTTGCAAAAGAATATGTCCTGACGGAGCTTGGGCAAAATTAGGATAAGTATTGTATTTGCTTTTGGCCACGAGGTTTCTAAAAATCTGCGAATAACGATCGTATTCCACCATTTTGAGGTTATTGAGCCAATGTTCAACGTGCCCATCCCTGACTACCAACCGTAATTTATTCCATTTACCTGGTGGATTCATCCGTTTTGCGGTACTTCCTTCCGATAAATTTTCGGCCGTAATAAGGTCATACAACGAAGCCGTGGTACGGTTGCCTCCCACCCCTGCTTTGGCATCGGGATGCTCTTTGTCGTCGAGAATTTGAAACTCAGGTCCTAAGCCCGTTCCAGCTCTTTTTTTGCGGTCTTCTACCACAAAATATTTCAGTCCGCTATTGGCACCCTTCGTGAGTTTAAAATCCATTTCGAGTTCAAAGTTTGAAAATTCTTTTTCGGTAATAATGTCTCCGCTTTTTACCAGTGAATCTTTTTTAGTACCAAGCACTTTCAAAACCCCATCTTGAATAGCCCAGCCCACCGCTGGAAACTTATCGTCATTGGCCAATCGCCAACCCTCGATGGTCTTTCCATCCCAAAGCAACCGCCATCCTTTTCTTTTTTCATTTTCCGACAACTGGTTGAGCAGGTAGCTTATTTCGGGTGCTTCTTGGCGCCCTTTAAAAATAACCTCTTTCAGATTATCCGTTGCAATTCTGATATTTTTCCATTGAACCGTCAGCCCAACCTGCTCTTCTTTCTTTATTTGATGCACCTGCAAGGCAATAAATCCGCGAGCTGTTTGAGGATCGAGGAGGTTGGCACATGGAATACCGTTTATCCAGGTTTTAAGGCTATTGCCGATGGCTTCGATGTGGTATTGATTCCATTGGCCAAGTCTAAAAGCCTTTTGTCCTTTGGGATTTACTGATAATGGATACAGCCAACCGTTGCGCCCTTCGTCGAAAACCCCTCCCGACCAAGCTCGGTCGCCAGGGTCGATTTCGACCTGATAGCCATGTACTTTCCCGTCCATGACGGCGGGGTCGCTGATGCTTCTGATTTGGATGCCTGAGTTCAGGCCCGCCTCTACTTTTACATCAAGTTCCAACACAAAATCGCCGTAAATAGCTTCAGTGCACAGAAAACTATTGGGCGTATTGAGCTGAGAAACCCCGACTATTGCGTTATTGACGATTTTGTATTCGGCATTTCCATTTTTCTTTACCCAACCTTTCAAATCTTTTCCATTAAAAAGGTCTTTCCATTGGGCTTGGACAGAAGCGCTGACAGAAAGAAGAAGAATTAAAACAATTGAATAAATAGATTTCATCGTAATTTTTGAATAAAAAAGTTGATATGGTCAAAAGTGTTAAAAAAAGAGAAGAAAAAACGGATTCTTCTTCTCTTTTCATTTCGGGTAAAGTATTGTTTGTAAAAATTTAAAGAATTGCCTTGAGATTGGATGTATTCTTCCTTTTCAATTCTCGCTACTCATTTCTGACCTAATATCCTTCATTTTGTTTGAGGGCCGGAAACGACAAATCTATTTCACTCTGCGGAATCGGCCGCAAATAATGCTTGGCCGCAATAGATTGACCTTTTACCCAAGGATTGTATTTTTTGACCCGTTCTACCAATTTACCGGTACGTTTCAAATCAAACCATCTGCTGTATTCCCCCATCAATTCTCGGGCTCTTTCGTCCAAAATCAAGTCAATAGAAATGTTGGCGGCGGTGGCTCGGTAGGAGGCGGTGGCCAATGATTTTTGGTCTTCGGGAGCAGCGGCACATTTGGGTTCAATCCCTTTTTTGGTTCCCAAAGCACGGTCTAGTACCCTGTTGTAATAAACCTCGGCACTGCCCAGTTTACCATTTTTTGCTCCTTTGACAATCGCCTCTGCGGCAATCAAATAAGCCTCTGCCGCCCTGAATACACATTCATTAAACGTTCCAAAAGCATCACCGTAAGGAATGCCCGGCTGCCAAAATTTCCACATCAAAGGAGGCTGAATGTTCAAACCCGAATTGTCAATGGGATACCCCCCGCCGTATTCATCGGCATTTACAACCGCGTAGTTTTTCTTTCCGCCCAAATCTACCCCTCTTTCGGCCAATGTAGTGGCTGGTTTGTTCCACGGTCTGGCAATCATCACGGTATCGCCCACGTTGAAGTTAATTCTCAGTGCAGGGTTGCTCAACGGAAGTGGCCTGTAATCTTTTACCGCCGAAAGCGCGTACCCGACACTCACAAAATTGTGTGCATAACGGGTATCATTGTCTGGATCAAAAAAGCGGTAGCCTGCGGGCGTAACCTGATGAACTCCCAAGCATCGGTTATAGTCACTTGTCCTACCCTTGGTACCAACAAATCCCTCGCCACTTGGCCCAAACTTAGAGTGCAAATCGTTGCCCCCGGCAGGGTCTTGTGTAAAAGCCGCATCAGTTTTATTGGTCAGTACATCTGAATTGTACTGAACCGCAAAGATTATTTCGGCATTTTTATCATTTTGAGCACCAGTGTATTGGGTCAGAGGGTTGTTTGAACGCTTAGGGAACAAATCGCTGTAATTTGCTGCTAAAGGAAAAGCATCAATGACTTTGTCGGCATATTGAAGTGCCATGTCAAAGTCGGCGGGGGTACCCCCTAAGGCGTTGTTGAAATTCCAACCTCTTGTTAAATATACCCGTGATAACAAAAACTGCGCTGCTCCCTTGGTAATACGGCCATAATTGGTGGCAGTAACGGGCAATTTTGCTTCACAATCCAGCAAATCTGTGATGATTTGTTTGTAAACTTCTGCCGAAGGAGCTCTTGGAAAATCTTTGCTAGGTGAAGTAATTTCTGCCAACGGCATAGGAATATCGCCCCATTGCTGCACGGCATAAAATAAACACAAAGCCCGTAAAAACTTAGCTTCCGAAACCCTCGCGTCTTTCAGTGCGGGCGCCATTGTGGTTATATCATTGGCGCGAGTGATGGCGGCGTTCGTTCTCGCGATTTCGGCGTATAGGAGCTGCCAAAGTCGTTGAATATCCGCCAAATTAGCGTTAAATTCGGCATTATAGACATCAAACAAACTCGGAACATTCTCTTTTCCAGTAACGGCTGAAGGATTCCAGCCCCCTTGTGCGGTAAAAATATCGGTCCCCTGTAACACCAAAATTCTATTTTGGTGAATGTTTCTCAAGAGGGGATAACACGCCCGCACCAAATCTTCAAAACCAGCCTCAGTTTTGAAATAAACGTCGGTAGTAAGTGTCGTAACGGGTTTTTCAA
>JAIXPV010000422.1 GCA_027486105.1 Runella sp.
GCGACTGATTTCGGGGGCGGCACCACGTTCGGTGGGTATTCCTCTGACGATGAACGATTTGCTGTCGGAAACCCACTGGTACGGCACGCCCAACACGGCGTTGAGGGCCACGTCGCTTACTTTTGTGGCTACGGCAGTGGCTACATCGACCACGTAGAGCTGAATTTTGGTGTCTGTGGTGTGCGTAAAAGCGATTTTGCTGTCATCGGGCGACCATTGTATCGAAGAAATTTGGGCATTGGCGGGCAATCCCGTTACCTGTACGTCGGTGGCATTGGCCGAAACCTGACGTAATTTAAGATTGTTGACGTACACCGCCCGGCTCGGGCCGTTGGTGGCGGGGTTGATGCGCAAACCTGCGATTCTGTATTCGGGTTGCGAAAGTTCGGCAATGGTCGTGGTGGCGGTGTTTCGTTCCGAAATCAGCATCCATTGGCCTTTGCTGTCCACGCTGACCGTTGGGGTAGGAGGGGCCGTAACCAAATCGGCCAGGGGTTTGGGGGGCGTCTGGTAGCCGTCTTGCGCAAACGAAGCATAGGCACAAAGGCACCAGATAAATAGGAGTGGTTTTCTCATTGATTTTAGTTGGTTAGAAGTGTGAAATAGGTGGTTATTCAATGTTTTTGGGTTTTGTCCGTCCAAAAAAGCCAAATTGCTTGCCGAGTTGTTCTTCCATGTCGCTGAGTTCGATTTTGAGGGCGTGGATAGACAATGAAATCTCCCAGATGGACAAACTCAGCGCACCGATTTGTAACAATAACGCCACGAAAAATAATACCTGCGCCACAGATTGATACTGTAAATAGATGAAAAGCATTGAAACCGCGCTCAAAAGCAAGCTCGTCACGATGATAAATTGAATGTTTCGGATAATGTGTACACGTCGGTGAAGGTGTTTGATTTGTTCGACGTAGTTCTCCTCGGGACTTATTCTGAATTTATCGTGCAATTCGCGAATCAAACTGGCGATGGCCAAGTAGCGGTTGGTGAAGGCAATCATCATCAACGAAACCGTCGAAAATAAAATAGCGGGGGTACTGATAGCGAGTTCCATACCGAAAATGGGAGTTAATAAAGCACGATAATAACGACTTTTTGCGGATAGTGTGCCTACTTTGTGTACTTTGCACTAAAAAAATACCCACTGTTAGCTTCTGCAATTGTTATGCTCGAAAATGTCTTTGATTCTCACAAATTTAACCTTTGGAAAGCCAATTTGTTAAAAAACGGCCTTGAAATTCACCAGATTGAGGAAAAATTTACCCGCCATAACGGTCACGGCGATGCGCTTTTTTCGCTGTTGATGCTAGACGCTACCACGCCCGAGGGCGACAAAATTCCCCCTATTTGCTTTTTGAAGGGAGAGGTATTGTGCGTGTTGGTGTGTTTGATTGACGAAGAAACCGGCGAAAAATACTTGCTGCTAGTCCGCCAACGCCGCATTTGCGACGGCTCGCAGACCTACGAGCATCCTGCTGGAATGCTTGATAGTGAGTCGGATGCGGTCAAAGTGGCCGCCAAAGAGGTGTTTGAAGAAACGGGGATGACGGTCGAAAAAAATCAATTAATTCGCCTGTTAGATTACCCCGTATATCCTTCTACTGGCACAAGCGACGAAACCATGTACTATTTTTATTGCGAGCTCACACTCCCCAAAGAAAAAATCATGAGCTACGATGACTTGTTTATGGGTGAAGCCTCTGAACATGAGCGTATTGTGACGGTGGTGTTGCCTTTTGCCGAAGGCCATCGCCTAATCAATAATGCCAACGGAATTTTGCTCAATTTTCTCTATCTCAAAGCCGTTGGAGATTGGGATCTGTTGAAAAAACTGTAGTCGATGGCATGGTTATTTGGGGATAATTTGTAAATTGATATGTCCTTTTGGGTACTTCAGCACCATTTGGCGGTTAGAAACAAAATAAAGAATCATGAAAAAGATCGAAGAAATAGCCTCAAAATACAACGTAAGTGAAGAAACCGTTTCTTCATTATTGGCTGGACTTAAGCTGTCGGGCGGTCGTCAGGTACAATTCAATATCCCCGAATTGGGCGGTATGGGTCAATGGCAGGGTGGTATGGTCATGATTGGCGATATGTTCAACAATAGCCTAAAGGCCAAAGTGGCCGAGTTGTGTGCCGAGCTGGTGCCCCTCGCGCAGGCGATGGCCGAAGAAGAAAAGGCCTCCGCTCCCAAGAAAAGCAAAGCCGATAAAAAAGCGGCAGAGGAGTATTCGTCGCCCGCGTTTAGTGGTAGTCAAAACGGCAGTAAATACGCGTACTTTGCGGCTGAGAATGTGCTGGTTGTAGAATTGGAACAAGACGGCAAAATCACCAAATACAGCACCAAAGGATTTCCGCTCACGGGCGTGCAGCAATCGCAAGACAACGGCGGTCGGAGCCTTAGCTTCACTTATCCTGGCGGAACCGTTACGGTAAAAGACTTAAAGAAAATCCAGTAAAAAGCGCCACTAAGTCAACCGCTCTGGGGGTTGGGGTTTTGCCCAACTTCTCGGGGCGGTTTTTGTATAAACCAAGGGGGATTTGCTATACTTGCATTCGGTTGCTCTATGCGGCAGCCCAAATACACAATGGAAGCAAAATATCTAGGGCTTTTCTTTAGCGATTATTCCCTTCTTTGGCAACAAATCAAACGAATCATCGGCGCTCATAAACATTGGCTCTACGTGGCCGATGAGCAAAGTGTGAGCAACGTAAAAGAATTTTTTGCCACCGAATTGATTGAAAATGACGGAGATGTTGTCTCTTCGGAAGAGTATTTTTTGCGGGAACAAGTTGTACGCGCAAAGCCCGTCGTAAAAGCATTACAGGCCCACATCGGCGCGATTCCCGCAGATATGCAAGCGGATTCAGTCTTCTTTTTTGAAATGACGTGGGCGGTCAGAACGCCCTCGGGCGATATTTATCTGCGCGAACTACACGAAGCATTTCAGGAGTTGTTGGTAGCGTATCCTGTTACTATCGTGTGCGTCTATAACGAGTCGGTTTTGTTAGACGAACAACTGCTTTTGGGCTTGTTTTCTCATCCCGAAATTTACACTCACGAGGGCCTCAAAGCCAATCCGTATTATTTGCCACCTCGTATAATAAAAAAAAACCAACTAAAACCCCGCTTCAACTACTGGCTTTCCACCATTGATACGCATCAGGTGGTGGATGAAGTTCAGGTAGCCGAGACCAACGATGAAAAAAAGGCGTACCCTTTAGAGCGGCCTTTCCAAACGATGACGGCTCAAACCAACGAAGGGCGCTGGAAAATCCGGTGTCTGGGAGAGGTTCGGATTTACCGCGAAAATGGCCAATTGATTGACTGGAATACCAAAGCAGGTGCGACACGCAAATTGAAAACGTTGTTTGCTTTTTTGTTGATTCGCGGCGAAAAAGGGGCTAATACGGAAGAATTGGCCGATTTGCTTTGGTCGGAAGCCGACAGCACCGAGCAGTCACTGAATCGTTTATACCACGCTATCCGTTTTCTGCGGCTTGTACTCAACGGCCACGACGATGCCTCAAAACAGTCTTCTTTTGTCGTACATCAAGGTTCAATGTATTATTTACGACTGCCGTACGACAGTTGGATTGACCTGCCGATGTTTCAGGAATTGTGTTTTAAGGGTAACCAACACCTCAAAGAAGGCAATTTGGAGCAATGTAAGATTTGCTACGAGTCGGCGGAGCGGCTTTATACGGGCGACCTTTTCATGGACATTCCGCTCAAATACGTAGAAAACAATGAGAATGATTGGTGCTGGAGCAAACGCACGTGGTACCGCGAGATGTACTACAAACTTCTCTACAGTTTAGCAAAAATTCACCGGCAAATGGGAAATCTTTCGTTGGCGATAAACTACTGCGATAAAGCCCTCGCCGAAAATCCCAATTTGGAAGAAGCTCACAAGGAAAAATTGCTGGCCTTGGCCGAATCAAAGCGATTTGACGCCCTGCACCGGCAGTACCGAATCTATACGGAATCGCTGAAAAAATTCAATATTGGGGCGCCCTCGGACGAAATCAGGCAATTATATTTGAATCTTTCTAAAAAGAATTAAAATACTACTAAAAAAACCAAAGAAAAACCAAAGGATTGTTTTCTACATTTGGGTATGTTTTGAAAGTCAACTCAAAAAACAGTTCCCAATGAGCACCTGTCCCTATCACAAAATAAGCGAAGAATTCAAACCTTTTGACCTCACCAATCCTTTTCCCTTTTACAAAAAATCGAGGGATGAGCAGCCCGTATTTTACAGCCAAGAGTTGGGGTATTACGTCG
This sequence comes from Runella sp., assembly GCA_027486105.1. Classification (GTDB taxonomy): domain Bacteria; phylum Bacteroidota; class Bacteroidia; order Cytophagales; family Spirosomataceae; genus Runella. The sequence continues at coordinate 4,292 of JAIXPV010000422.1, forward strand.
TGACCCGTTATGAAGATATCAAGGCGGTGTTTAGCAATTGGAAAACCTACACCTCTGAAAATGCCCAATCGCCGTTTAAGCCGATTGCGCCGAAAGCCAAAAAATTGATGGAAGACCAAGGCATGATTGGGCTGTCGGGCTTGTCGGGTCGCATCCCACCCGACCACACACGTATACGCCGTATCGTTAGCATGGCGTTCAATCTGAGTCGCTTCAAAAAGCTCGAACCGGGCATCAGGGCCTTGGCGATTGAGATGATCAAAAAGTTTGAAAATGAAGGCCATGCCGAAATCGTGAAGCAGTTGGCGTATGATTTGCCCGCCTTGGTGATATTTATGCTCTTGGGGGTGCCCAAAGAAGATGTGCAGCAAGTAAAAAGCTGGGCCGAAAGCCGTTTGTTGATTACGTGGGGCGATTTAACGGAAGAGGAGCAGTTGGTTCACGCCCAAAACATGGTCAGGTACTGGGAATATTGCCAAAACTTGGTGGCACTGCGCAAAGAAAATCCTACCGACGATTTGCCAGGAGATTTGGTGCGGTTGCAGGCCGAAGGCCATGAAATCAGCGACCGGGAGATTGCGGCGATTTGTTACAGTCAGTTGTTTGCAGGACACGAAACCACCACTTCATTGATGGGCAATGGCATCCGCGAATTATTGCTCCATCCCGAAAGTTGGAAAGCCATCTGCGAGAATCCAAGCCTGATTCCCAACGCAATCGAAGAAATCCTGCGGTTTTCACCTTCGATTGTATCTTGGCGTCGAAAGGCATTGGAAGACAGCGAAATCGGGGGCGTGACCATCCCTGCGGGTTCGAATTTGTTGTTGGTGATGGGTTCGGCAAATCGGGATGAAGCCAATTTTGAAAACGGGGAAACCTTTGATATTCAACGCCCCAACGCCAAAGAGCACCTTTCGTTCGGCTACGGCATCCATTTTTGTTTGGGTTCGCCTTTGGCAAAACTCGAATTTAAGATTGTCTTGGAAGAACTGACCCGCATGATTCCGCATTTAACCATCAAAGAAAATCAAGCCTTTCAATTTGCCCTAAATACCTCATTCAGAGCACCCGTGGCTTTGGAAGTGGAGTGGTAAAAAAGCAGTCAAAACCCTTTTCGTAAGATGAAATATACGTTGTTTTTTAAAGAAGCTTTGCCCGAAGATTATTATTTGTTGGGCGGCAAAGGGGCAAGTTTGGCCAGTATGAGTGCCGCTGATTTGCCCGTTCCCATTGGTTTTTGCATTACTACCCACGCTTACTCCGACTTCTTACACGGTTCGGCGCTTGCCGAGGCAATTTACCAAAAAGTAAACGGCATTGATTGCGCCAACGTGGCCCAATTGGATCAGGTATCGGAGGAAGTGCGCCGTTTATTGTTGGTAAGTCCGTTGCCCTCCGAAGTAGAGCACAGCATCAAGGCGTCGTATCAGCAGCTTTGTGCCCTCGCGGGTGCTACCAATGACTTGCCTGTGGCGGTGCGGTCAAGCGCCACCGCCGAAGACCTGCCCGATGCAAGTTTTGCGGGACAGCAAGACACGTATCTGTGGGTGGTAGGAGAGCTGGAAGTCATCGAACACGTACGCCGTTGCTGGGCGAGTTTGTACACCTCGCGGGCCATCAACTACCGTCGCAATCAGCAAATCAAAGAAGACGAAGTGCTGATGAGTGTGGTAATTCAAAAAATGGTTAATGCCCGCACCGCTGGCGTAGCCATGACACTCAATCCGACCAACGGCGACCGCTCCAAAATTGTCATTGACGCTTCGTGGGGGCTGGGTGAGGCGGTGGTGTCGGGAGAAGTTACGCCAGATAACTTCTTGGTAGACAAGGTGATGATGGAGATACTTGCGTCAAATATTCAAAACAAACACATCGAACACGTACCCGATAAAATAAACCGCCGGGTGCTAACGCGCGAGATTCTGGATGAGCGGGCCACAAAGCCCAGCCTGAGCGAAGAAGAAGTGAAAATCGTGTGTCGGATGGCAAAAATTATTGAAAAACACTACCGTTGTCCGCAAGACATTGAATGGGCGATTGATGCCGATTTGCCCCCAGGTCAGAATTTTACGCTCCTTCAAAGTCGCCCCGAAACGGTCTGGTCGCAGAAAAAAGCCTCCGCAGCTTCCTCCGTTAAAACGGGTATGGAAGGCATTCTGAATACCCTTATGAACCCTTTAGCAAGTAAAAAATAAACCAGGCTGACGAATCATGCCGTTGGAAATTCGTCCGTAACTGTTCACTTTAACCTTTAATCATTCGTAATTATGTCTTCTCAAAAATTCATCAGTCCTTATGACCACAAAGCGCCCGAAGGGGCCGAAGGTTGGAAGGAATTGTACCCCTACTACATGGTATTTCAGGATAACCTGAAACAAAGTGAAGAAGCCAAATTTTTCTTTTGCGATTCGCAGCACTGGCCCAATGTATTTAAGCCTTTTGACGCCATAACCGTCGAATTTGCCGTAAAATGCTTGAGTCAGTACAACACGCGCCAGTGGTTGATACCACCCGCCAACGGAATTGATTTTAAAATTCACAACGGATATTGCTACATGAGCCCCGTGGGTGTAGCGCCCGAATTAATCGCAGACCGCGTGCCGCAATTTTTGGAAAGGGCAGGGTATTATTTCATGAATTGGAATGATTTGCTCCAAAATTGGCATAAAAAAGTAAAGGGTGTCATTGATGAAATGGAAGCCATAAAATTTGAGGCACTTCCAGAAGTGATTGATATGGAATGGGTTAAGGGGGGAGTTGGTCTTGACCCAACCTACTATTTGACTCAGAATTACGATAAAATGATTGATTTGTGTTATAAAACATGGATGTATCACTTCGAGTTTTTGAACTTAGGCTACGCGGCTTACCTCGATTTCTTTGGTTTTTGTAAAGAAACTTTTCCGGGTATTCCTGATTTGTCGATTGCTAAAATGGTGCAGGGCGTGGAAGTGGATTTGTTCCGTCCCGACGAAGAGGTACGAAAATTGTCAAAATTGGCCCTTGAATTGGGCGTGGATGAGGTAGTCGCAAATCAAGAATTGACGGTGGCGTTGGAAGCGTTGAAAGCAACCGAAGACGGCCAAAAGTGGCTGGATGCGTGGGAATTGGCCAAATATCCGTGGTTTAATTTTACCACGGGGAACGGATTTTATTCGACCGATAAGTACTGGATTGAGCACCTTGAGATTCCTTTTGGCTACATTCAAGATTATCTGAAACGTTTGCAAAAAGGTGAAAATATTGACCGACCTACGGAGGCAATTGCCGCCGAAAGAGACCGAATCACGGAAGAATACCGCGATTCTATTGCCGATGAAGAAGGTCAAGCGGCTTTTGATGCCAAAATCGGCTTAGCGCGGGTGGTATTTCCGTATGTCGAAAACCACAATTTCTACATCGAACACTGGGCAATGTGCGTTTTCTGGCGCAAAATGCGCGAACTAAGCGCGGTATTTGTGCAAGCAGGGTTTTTCAGTGATATCAACGACATGTTCTATTTCCGTCGTGAAGAAATTCATCAACTGCTGTTTGACTACGGTCGGGGTTGGGCCATGGGCGTGCCAGCTATCGGTCCAGATTATATTCCGACCGAAGTGGCTCGTCGTAAAAAAATCATTGACGCCCTTTCGACGGCTGCGCCTAAACCCGCCTTCAATGAGCCACCTGCCTTGGTGACCGAACCCTTCACGATTATGCTCTGGGGAATTACGTCCGAAAGTGTGCAGGGATGGTTGCAAAGTGGCGAAACCACCAATCACCTCAAAGGAATGGCGGCTTCGGCGGGCAAAGTGGAAGGTATTGCGCGGGTCATCAACAGCCCCGACGAACTGGGTCTCTTGGAGCAAGACGAAATCTTGGTGACGCGCGTAACGGCGCCGAGTTGGGCCCCGGTATTTGGCAAAATCAAAGCCACCGTCACCGACATCGGGGGCATGATGTCGCACGCGGCTATCGTTTGTCGTGAGTACGCACTGCCGGCGGTAACCGGTACAGGCTCCGCTACTACCACCATCAAAACGGGCGACCGAATCATGGTCAATGGCTCAACGGGAGAAGTAATCATCCTTGAAGCTGCCTGATTTTAATCTCAAATATATTTTGTAAAAATGTTGATTGTGAAGGTGTTAGGTGAAAAAAAATGCGTAATGTCCGACACAGTCAACATTCTGTTTTTGCAGCTATTTCTTATCTTAACGTATTAATGAACAACTACGCACATATTCTCAAAGCGGCCGAAAAGTACATGCGGGTACGAAAAAACGACGTTCATATCCCGATTTCTTTTCACTACGCGATGAAACTAGCCGAAAGCTATCCAAACGCCGACCGCGAAGTGGTGGCGGCGGGCATTATTTTACACGACATAGGCTGGTTTTCGATTGATGAAGATGATATTTTTAAAAAAGGCTTTCAGACCGAAAATTACCTTCAGAGCGACGTGAGGTATTTGCACGAATCGGAAGGCGTACGGCTGTCGGCAGAAATACTAAGGCCCTTGGGTTATTCTGAAGACTTTATTCAAAAAGTGCAAACCATTATCGACGGTCACGACACCCGGGGTTTTGCGCGTTCGGTCGAAGATGAGATTGTGCGTGATGCCGATAAGCTGTGGCGTTTTACGGTGACGGGGGTAAGTATTGCCTCCGATTGGTTCAAACAAACCCCAAGTCAATACTGTGCGCGTTTGCTCACCGATGTGGTGCCGCAGTTGCACCTGCCCGAGTCGATTGAAATGGCGAAGACCGACTTGGTCGAAACCGAAAAAATGCTTTGTTGCGACGTAATCTAAACGAATGGAAAATTATATAAATGGGAAATGGGTAAAACCACATTCGGCCCAATACGCCGATGTGCTCAATCCCAGCACGGGTGAAGTCCTCGAAAGGTTTGCGTGTAGCAACCCACAGGATGTCAATTTGGCCTTAGAATCGGCAAAAATGGCGTTTAAATCTTGGAAAAAGATGCCTGTTGCTCACCGGGCCAAGTTGCAGCACCAAGCCGCGCAATTGATGCGCGAACATGCCAACGAACTCGCCCGAACCATTGCCAACGAACTCGGCAGGCCGCTGGCGGGCTGCCTGACCGAAATCAGCCGCAGTGCCGATTTGTTTGATTTTTATGCCGAAGAAGGCCTCCGTTTGAAAGGAGAAGTGCCTTTGCATAACCTAGTAGGCGAAAAAGCGCTGATTGTGCGTGAGCCCGTTGGCGTGGTGGTAGCCATTACGCCGTTCAATTATCCCATCACGCTGCTGACCATGAAATTGGGTGCGGCGCTGATGGCGGGTTGTACGGTGGTGTCCAAACCGTCAGAAGATACCCCGCTTTCGACGCTGAAATTGGCCGAGATTTTTACCGAAGCAGGCTATCCCGAAGGGGTTTTTAATGTCATCACGGGCTATGGTTACGACATTGGAAATGCGCTCATTGAGCACTCAATAACGGCCAAAATCGCCTTTACGGGCGGTACGGGCACGGGGATGCGCATCGGGGCGTTGGCAGCAGCGCATAATAAACGCGTCACGCTTGAATTGGGTGGTCAGTCGCCCGCCATTGTTTGTGCCGATGCAGATTTGGCAGTGGCCATCCCCGCCATTGTGCGCCATGCGTTTGCCAACAGCGGTCAGTTTTGCTACCGGGTCAATCGGCTGTACGTACATGGGTCCATTTATGCCGATTTTCTGGGTCAAATGGTGGCATTGACCGAAAAACTAACCGTAGGGCATCCCTTTTCGGGCTGTGACATGGGGCCGATGATTAACCAAAAAATCTATCAAAATAGCGAAAATCAGGTGCAAGACGCTTTGCAAAAAGGGGCTCTTTTGAAAACGGGCGGTCACCGAATAACAGGTGAACTGTATGACAAAGGCTGGTTTTTTCCGCCAACGATTTTGGCCGATACCAACCATTCTATGCACATCATGACCCAAGAAACCTTTGGGCCAGTGGTGGGGGTGATGCCTTTTCAGACCAACGAACAGGCGATTGCCTGGGCCAACGATTCGGATTTTGGATTGGCAGCTTATGTGTTTTCGGAACAACTCGGTACTGGGCTGCGCATTGCGGAGTCGCTCGAAGCAGGCTCGGTTTGGATCAATAACATTCACCGTTCGTACCACGATGTACCGTTTGGTGGAGTAAAACAAAGCGGAATTGGACGTGAAAAAGGCCACTACGGCATCGAGGCGTATACCGAATTAAAAACCATTTACCTGAATTATTAGATGTTACGTCCTCAAGACATCCCGCTTTGGGAAGTAGCCAAAATCCATTTGAACGTCCGTAACAACGACGAACATACGTTGTTTGCGTACTTGCTGGTGACCCAATTGCTCGAAAAATACCCAGATGCAAACCCTGATGTGGTGTTGCCAGCTATTCTTTTTCACGATACGGGCTGGTCTAAAATACCTAAAGATAAGATTTTACACGCTTTTGGCCCCAACAATAAATATCCCGAATTGACGCGTCAACATGAGTTGGAAAGTGTCGCAATTGCACAAATAGAGCTACCCCTTTTGGGGTTTCATCAACAACAAATAACCGAAATCATTGCGCTCATTGACGGGCACGATACCACCAAACAGGCACGCTCGGTCAACGACGCGGTGCACAAAGACGCTGATAAGCTCTGGCGGTATACGCCGCACGGCAACCGTATCATTAGCGAGTGGTTTGGCATTGGGCAGGCTGAAGTACTTGAGATTTTGGAAAATTTCGTTTGGCCAACGTTCTTGACCGACGAAGGGAAAAGGCTTTCTGGTTTGTTGTTGGAGTTGGCAAAATTGGACTTAAACTTAAAAAAATACGTAGCCCATGTTTGAGCTAAAAGATAAAATTGTGGTCATTACGGGGGCGGCGGGTGGACTCGGCCGAGCCTTTGCGCAGGCCTTTGCCGCCCAGGGAGCCAAGGTCGTTGTTTGCGATAAAAACTACGCAGGTGCGCAGGAAACGGCACAAATGCTGGACGGATTGGCCCTTGCAGTGGATGTGACCAACGAGCAATCCGTGGAACAAATGGCAAATGAAGCACTGGCTACCTTCGGTAAAATTGACATTTTGGTCAACAACGCCGCCATCTATGCCACTATTCAACGCAAGCCTTTTTATGAACTCACAGAAGCCGAATGGGATTTGGTACTTGATGTCAATTTGAAAGGCGTATGGTTGGTAACTAAAGCCGTTTGCCGGTCAATGCGCGCCCATAAATACGGGAAAATTATCAATATTTCTTCGGCAACCGTCATGAGTGGGTCGCCCAATTGGTCGCATTACGTGGCCTCCAAAGGGGGCGTCATTGGCCTGACGCGCTCAATGGCCAAAGAACTGGGAGAATTTAATATCAACGTCAACGCCATCGCGCCAGGCTTTACCCTCACCGAGGCCAGCTTGGGCCTGATGGAAAATGCCGCCAACTACGGCGTAGATCGAGGGGCCATCAAACGCCCGTCAACGATGGAAGACGTTGTGGGGACCGCGCTCTATTTGGCTTCCTCTGCCGCCGACTTCGTGACGGGCCAAACCATCGTGGTAGATGGCGGTAAGCAGTTTATTTAACAAACGTATTGTCAATAAAATACTTTAAAGAAATTTATTTATCGTAACTGTCTGTAATACAATGCCAAAAGTAATTTATATCGAAAACAACGGCACAGAACACCAAGTGGATTTGCCGTTGGGGGCTACCTTGATGGAAGGGGCCGTTCAGAACGACATCAAAGGGATTGTGGCCGAATGTGGCGGCTCTTGCATGTGCGCCACCTGCCATATTTACGTAGATGAACAATTTATGGGTCTTTTGCCCGAAATGGAAGAAGAAGAAAACGA
>JAIXPV010000358.1 GCA_027486105.1 Runella sp.
TACCGTGTACGGTATAGCCTTTACTTAATAAAAGTTCGGAAAGGTAGGCGCCATCCTGACCCGTGACGCCCGTGATGAGGGCTACTTTATTTGTCATAACGTTGAGTAATTAATATCAAACAAACTTTGTACTTTTTCAGTACAAAAAATTTAAAAGCGAGAATGAATTAGAAGTGTAACTTGTGGTAATTGAGGATAAAAGAACAAGTTTTATCTAATCATTAAATATACTTTTTTACAACTTAATAAAAACTTAAAATAATCCTAAACTGAACAGATGTACTTTAAATTTTGTGTTTTTTCAAGCTTATTTTTCGCTTGTACTCCACTAAAGTACAAAAAAAAGTAATGACAACAAATACTTATCTAAAAAAATTACAAATTATTTACTTTCTTTTTGGTATACTTAACGGATAAAAGATAGAGTTGTACTATTTTAATATCCATACAAGTTGAATCACGCAAAGCCGCTAAGGAGCAAAGGCCTTAATTATCATAAATATCCCCTTACATCTCCGCGCCTTTGCGTGAAAAAAATCAAGCTTTATTCAACACCCGCTTCCAGAGGGGTTTGGGGGTATCTCCGTAGTAACCCTGGCCGTAGCCATAACCGTAGCCGTACCCATAACCGTAGCCATAGCCATAGCCACTGGAGCCTTTTACTCCGTTGTAAATGATGGCCATGGAAGGCATTTTTTGCTCGCGGTAAAGAATGGCTAGAGGTCCCAAGGCAAACTTAGGCGTTTTCTCATGGCGAATGATGTAAAGCGTAGCGTCAACCAAAGGAGCAATCAGTAAGGCATCGGTTACCAGGCCGTTGGGCGAGCAGTCAATAAAGATGTACTCATAACGGCTTTCTAGCTCCAGCATCAAATCGGCCATCTTAGAGCTACCAATCAATTCAGCGGGATTTGGCGGAATGGGACCACTCGGAATAAAACTGAGGTTTTCAACCCTGGTCTCAAAACTTACTTCATCTACCTTCTTTTTGCCAATGAGGTAATTGACTAAACCCACTTCGTTGTTCATGGCCAAGTATTCGTGCAATTTAGGTTTACGAATATCGGCGTTGACCAAAACCACTTTGTGCCCCGCTTTGGCCAAACTTGACGCCAAGTTAAGCGCCACAAAGCTTTTCCCCTCGCCCGAGATGGTGGAGGTAATCAAGATTTTCTTAGTTACTTTTTCGGTCTTCAGCAAGTAACTCAGATTGGTGCGCAAGGTACGAAACTGCTCGATGATGATATTGCGGCTGTTGGTATCCAACAAAGGCCCCTCCACGTTTTTGGGTTTTTGTGCTATTTCCCCCAAAATCGGAATTCCTTTCACCTTGTCTTCAATTTCAAAGCGGGACTCAATCTTGTCGTTGAGCATGTTGCGTACGTTGATAATCGCAAACGGGATTCCTAAGCCTGCCAATAATGCAATCAGATACACAATATTTCCTTTGGGCTTTACTGGGGATGGCGTGCTGTAAGGCTCATCCACCACACGGCTGTCGGTCACGGTAGAGGCGTAAGAAATGGCGGTTTCTTCGCGTTTTTCCAACAAAAGCAGGTATAGGCTTTCTTTGATTCCCTGCTGCCGTTTAATGTTGACAAACTCCCGCTCTTTGCGCGGAATGGTGCGGATGGAAGATTCAAAACGCGCATTCAGGTTTTGCAGGCTGTTTCGGGTGATGATCAAGCCCTGCTTCTGGTTCATGATGTTTTCCCGAATGGCCGCTTTGGTATTGGCGATTTGGGTCGTTACCGTTTCCAAGAGGGGGTTGCTGGCCTGCGTGGTGCGGGCGTATTTTTCGCGTTGGTTGTCCAGTTCGTTGAGTTTGGACAGCAGGCCCGTTAGTACGGGGTCGGTTACCATCAAAGTAGCGGGGGCAATCCCCAATTGGCTGCTTTTGAGGTAAGCCTCCACGCCTTCAAGAATTTTCAACTGAATGTCTACTTCGTTGAGTTTGCCGTCGTTTTCTTTTACTTTTTCCAGAAACAGGTTGGCTTCCGCACTCAGGTCGGTGATTCCCTGGCTACTTTTATAGACCTCTACGTCTTTTTCTACATCTCCCAATTCCCCCGTGATGAGCCGCAGGCGGTCATCAATGAAGGTCATGGTATTGGTGGCTTCGCGGTTTTTGTCGGTCAGGGCCGAATAGGTGTACGCGTCCAATAGCTTGGCTAAGATGGCGCGTCCTTTACTAGGCAGGGCATCTTCGATGCTCAATTTAAGCACCGTACTTTTTTGGTTGAGCAGTTCTACCTGCAACAAAGTTTGGTATTTCTGAATCAGGGATTCTTTATGGGCAAAACGAATCTGAATTAGGTCGTTGTCTTTGCGGTACAGGGAGTCGACCAAATAGACCCGAAACAGTCCAAACTCACTTTTTATATTTTGGCTAAAGGTAAATTGCCCTTTGGGCGCCCCGTCTTCGTCCTGTAACTCAAACTGATTGCGGTTGATGACCTTGATCCAGAGGGGGTCTTTGTAGGCCGCCTCGGTGAGTTCTCCCGCCTGTACCCAAATGGGCGAGGTGCCGAATATCTCAACCGTAGGGCGAATGTCGCCTTTCTCAAAATAAGACACCGTCAAGTTGAGGTCGGTCACGACCCGTTCTAGCAACGCCCGTGA
>JAIXPV010000388.1 GCA_027486105.1 Runella sp.
GTGGCAATGGGCTTATTATCCCAAGTTTGACGCTGAAAAGCCGGGCTTCATTCGTCCGTGGACCGACTACAAGCAACACGGCAAAATCTTGATTTCTGGCGAGCGTGGCGACCGCGACCTCACCGACATCATGGTGTTTGACAAACTTCCCGAGAGCATTTTTACCGATTTCAAACGACCAGATTTAAGCCAGTATCCCCAGGCGAAGTAGCAATAACGTTAAACTCACTAAGGCACTAAGTTTTATAAAGACTTAGTGTCTTGGCGGTTAAAAAACACTTTCACCATGATTCACTCCAAAGCCGCCATTGCCAACGGCACGGGCAGTTTTTCCATCCAAACCCTCCAAATAGCCGCCCCGCAAGGCGATGAAGTGCTGGTACAAATCAAAGCGGCGGGTATCTGTCATACTGATTGGGATTCACAATCGTGGGGCAAGTCCCTCGTGATGGGCCACGAAGGCGCGGGCATCGTAACCAAAATCGGCCCCGATGTAACAAGCCTTCAGGTAGGCGACAAAGTGATGCTCAACTGGGCCATTCCGTGCCATAAATGCTTTCAATGCCAAGAAGGCAACCAACATATTTGCGAAGTCAACTCGCCCGTTACGGCGGGCAATAAGGCCTCTGGCGGGCACGCTACGCTCGCCTCTACCCTTCTGGAAGGTCAGCCCATTGAGCGCGCGTTTAGCCTCGGTACGATGGCAGAATACACATTGGTACGCGAAGCGGCCTGCGTCAAAATCATGGTCGACATGCCTTTTTCGTCGGCGGCCATTGTAGGTTGCGGTGTGATGACGGGCTACGGTTCGGTGGTCAACGCCGCCAAAGTAAAAACGGGCAGCTCCGTGGTGGTACTCGGCACAGGCGGCGTGGGACTGAACGTCATTCAAGGCGCGAGAATTGCGGGCGCGGCCAAAATCATCGCCGTAGATATCAATCCCTTGCGCCTCGAAATGGCAAAAGAATACGGCGCTACTGACACCGTTTTGGCCGACAAGGCCGATACAGGCTTATCACAAGCCGCCCAAACCGTCAAATCCATGACCAACGGGCGCGGCGCTGATTATGCCTTTGAGTGTACCGCCATTCCCGAACTCGGTGCCGCACCGCTCGCCATGGTACGCAACGCAGGCGTAGCCTGTCAAGTGAGTGGCGTTGAGCAGGTAATTAGCATCGACATGAACCTTTTTGAATGGGACAAAATCTACATCAACCCGCTATACGGCAAAGCCCGCCCCCAAATTGACTTTCCGATTCTCCAACAACTCTACGCCAAAGGCGATTTGATTTTGGATAAAATGGTCACTAAAACCTACGCCCTAGACCAACTATCCGAAGCCTTTGCGGATATGCACGCGGGAAGGAATGCGAAGGGCGTGATTGTGTTTTAGGGCCACCCCGTCATTTTGATTTTATAATATATTATGCCCCCATTCTTTACCATTGAACTATCTGACCCACGTTTTGAGTCCGACAATCTGCGCTTGATTACGGTCAAAAGCCCAGCTCTCCGCAAACGCGCCGATATCAGCGTCTTTGTACCCGACGTTCCTGTTTCTGAGCTCAAAGGCATGATCATTCTTCTGCATGGTGTGTATGGAAGTCATTGGGCGTGGACGCTCAAAGGCGGTGTTCATCAAACCGCCCATAGGCTTATAAAGGAAAACAAAATGCCCCCCATGCTTCTGGTCATGCCTTCCGACGGGCTGTTTGCCGATGGGAGCGGGTATGTACCCCATGTATCGGAAGACTATGAAAAATGGATTGTGGAAGATGTGGTCAGTGTAGTAACCCAACAAATCGCGGGCCGCGCTTTGCCGCTTTTCATCACGGGGCTTTCGATGGGCGGTTATGGTGCACTGCGGCTAGGAGCCAAGTATTCTGACAAATTTAGGGCTTTTTCGGCTCATTCGTCCGTCACGGAGCTGGGCCAATTGAGCCAATTTGTGGAAGATTTTGACGGGCTACTTTCAGTGGTTCAAACCCAAGAATCGGTATTGGAAAGTATCCTTCAACACAAAACCACGCTTCCCCCTTTTCGATTTGACTGCGGCAACGATGATATTCTTATTGACTACAATCGACAACTACATCAGGCGTTGAGGCAGCACAGCATTGAACACCAATACGAGGAGTTTTCGGGGGGGCACGAATGGCCCTATTGGGAAAAGCACATTGTGGATTCTTTGCGCTTTTTTGGCAGTTTTTGTTCTTGATTTTTTATCACGCAAAGTCGCGGAGGAGCGGGCCGCCGCTGCGGCAAAAAAAAACATTCGGAGTCATACCTTTGTGCGATACTAAAACAACCCTATGAACGATACAGCCATTACCCACAAACCCTCTGTTATTGAAAAAATAGATGCTGATGCCGCAGCCATCAGCTTTGGTCAACCTTCCGACGATTTGACGGGGGTATTTCTTCGCACCCTTATTACGTCCAAACCAGCAGGAAAATTTCTAGAATTGGGAACGGGTGCGGGGCGCGCCACGGCTTGGATTTTGGAAGGTATGAGCGCTGATTCTAGCCTGATTTCGGTTGAATTTGATAAAAACCTGATTGCCATTGCCCAAAAACACCTCGGCCACGACCCGCGATTGGAGTTGATCTGTCTTCCTGGCGAAGACGTCATCGTAACGCTTCCCGCCGATAACTTTGATTTGATTTTTGCTGATACATGGCCGGGCAAATACAATCATTTGGCCGAAACCCTGAATTTGGTCAAGCTGGGTGGTTTTTACATCATTGATGATATGCTCCCCCAACCCAACTGGCCCGAAGGTCATGCCCAA
>JAIXPV010000458.1 GCA_027486105.1 Runella sp.
AGGTTTCCAGCGGCTTTGTATGTATCCAACAGACTGCCGATTAGCATCGGAAAAAGAATCCCGCCCAACGCACCAGCCATCCCGCCAATGCCCACAATGGAACTGACGGCTTGCTTGGGAAACATGTCGGACGGTAACGTAAATACGTTGGTGGCCCATGCCTGATGCAACGCCACCGCAAAACTAATCAGCCCAACTGCTACCCACACATTGGGCGCAAACTGAATTAAAATGACAGACAATTCAAGAACGGCAATCACCCAAATGACCGTTTTCCGGGCTTTGATAACAGGCCAGCCGCGCTTGATGAGTTGCGATGAAAACCATCCACCGCTGATGCTTCCTACAGTGGTGGCGGTATAAATTAGCATCAATTCCAAACTCGGTTTTTTGAGGTCAAGGTTAAAAGTAGACGCAAAATAAGACGGCAACCAAAACAGAAAAAACCAATAAATCGGGTCAATTAAGCCCTTTCCGGTAATGTACGCCCACGTCTGCGGAAATGAAAACAACTTAATCCAATTGACACTCGCTTTCTCGCTACTGTGCTGTTCTTCCTTTTCTTGACCATTCACGATGTATTCGTACTCTTCCGTGGTCAGGCGTTTTTGTTTGGCTGGAATATCGTAATAGATAAGCCAAAAAATCAACCACACGAAGCCGAGCGCACCCGTAATCCAAAAAACTTCCTGCCAGCCGTAGGTCGTCAAAATCCAGGGTACAAGAATCAGGGCTACCACCACGCCCACGCTGGTACCAGCATTGAAAAGCCCAGTAGCTAGCGCGCGTTCTTTTTTGGGAAACCATTCTGCCACTGTTTTCACCGCCGCGGGATAGTTCCCGCCTTCACCCAAGCCTAATCCCACCCGGGCCACGCCAAATCCAAAGGCACTGCGGGCCAGCGCGTGGAGCATCCCCGCCACACTCCAAAAAACGATGGTAATAGAGTAGCCATACTTCGTCCCGATTTTATCAATCAACCAACCCAACGCTAACAACCCAATGGCATAAGCCGCCGTAAACGCCATGATGATGCGCGCGTAGTCGGTCTCTGACCACGTAAATTCTTTTTCTAAAATAGGCTTCAGCAACCCAATAATCTGCCGGTCTAAATAGTTGATTGTGGTGGCAGTGAAGAGTAAAATCACAATAAGCCAACGGTAGTTTTTGATTTTAGGGGCGCTCATTGGCGGGGAAGTTGTTTAATAAATTGCGAAAAATGAAGTTTTAGTTTTTGCCAATCTTTTTCTTGAATCAATTTTTTATCCAACAATTGCCCGCCCATTCCAACGCCTTCGGCACCCGCTTTGAAAAATTCGACCATATTGTCCAAGCTCACGCCCCCCGTGGGGAGCAATTTGAGTTGATTCAGGGGCGCTTTCAATTCTTTGATGTACGACGGACCCATTTGCGTGGCCGGAAACACCTTCACCATGCTGGCACCTAAGCTCCATGCCTTAAAAATCTCGGAAGGTGTAAACGCCCCCGGAAAGATGGGAATCTCTTTTTTGACGCAGGTCTTGACTACTTTTTTATCCAGAATCGGCGTCACGATAAACTGCGCACCCGCTTCGAGTGCCTTCTTCAAATCGTCTTTTGTACACACCGTTCCTGCACCGATATTCAGGCCATACTGTTCATTATCAACGGCATACTGAATGATTTTCTCGGCGTCTGGTGTATTCATCGTAATTTCGATGGTGGTCAAGCCCGCTTCTCGGTACATCGGCAAAATTTGCTTTACTTCTTCCAACGACAATCCCCGAACGATGCCAACGATGGGAGCTTTGTTGAATAATTCCCACGAAAATGCAGTTTTACTCATAATGTTTGATTGTTCAGCAATAAGGCTTGATTTTGAAAAATTTTAACTTGTCCTACAACTGTCGCTATATCGACCATGTCGGCCGAAGCGGTTAGCGTTCGGTCCGACAACCCCAGTACTTGGACGGCCGCTTTGTATAATTCGTATAGATTGTTTCCGCTGCACAGTACCAATTGATACTCGGTTTCGGCCAGCAGGTCCTGAATTTCCGACCCAATCAACAAACCGCTCAAATATAGGCCGTTTTCTTTTTTAGTCCATTTTTGAAAAAGCTGGTTGGTGCGGACCCTAAAAAGATTCCGAAGCAGGCCCCGCGCCCCAGACTCGCGCACGCCCATCTCAAAGGCGTCTATTTCGAGCACTGATAGCTCACGGCTCGTTTTTTCTACCGATTCTTTCAGAATACTATGATGAGAAATCAGGCTAAAAACCTCACCCGTCATGTAGGTTTGAAAATCAATCAGGCGATTGTTGTGGACATAAAGGTGTTTGGAATGCGTTCCGGGCAAAATTAAAATATACCGTTGATAATCAGCCAAATCCAACAATTCTGCCAACCCAACCAATTGCGTTTCTTCTCCGCGCATCACGTCGTACTTACTCCGTACACCCGAAATAAGCAGAATATCGTGGGGCAAATGGACATCGGCTTCTAGGCGGTGAACCACCGTTTGCGACCCATCGACATCATACGGCAGGGTGGCGTATGGCACCTCGTATATTCCGATGGAAGACGATGCCATTCCCGAAATAACAATTTCGATGCCGTCCAAATCTACCTTCGACTGCAGGGCCAATAGGTCTAGTTTTTCCTTTAAATGCTGAATAAAAAAGGATTTCTTAGTCTCAAATTCCCCTTTTGTTGCTTTCCACGCGTCAAACGTACTGGCAACCCCTTCCGTAGAAAGTACTTCACTGATTACTTTATTTTCGATGGTTTCAATCAACCGTAACCGGAACGAGGTGGTTCCCCAATCGCACCCTATCAAGTATTTTTTCATCCTTTCGATGTTATATTCATTAAACTAAGGCAAGGCAAACGCCACGTATTTGCCGCCAGGTTTTAAGTTGTACCGGGTACCCCCAGCCGCGATGGCAATGTATTGCTTTCCCTTAACTTTATATGTAATCGGCGTGGCAAAACCGCCCGCTGGTAATGTATATTCCCACACCACTTTTCCCGTTTTTGTATCAAAAGCCCGCAATTTTTCATCGTAGGTGGCAGCGATAAAAAGCAGGCCACCCGCCGTTACGAGGGGGCCGCCGTGGTTTTCGGTGCCTGTGGTCGGAATGCCTTTTTTTGCCAATTCGGGGTATTCTCCCAACGGAACCTTCCAAAGGTATTCTCCTGTGTTTAAATCTACGGCATTTAGCGTACCCCAAGGTGGTTTGATGGCGGGGTAATTGTCGGCATCCCTGAACTGACGAAAACCCTTATTTTGATACAAAGGTGTATACGGAAAATCCCGCCCCGTTTTGGTCTCAATCGCCGTTACTCGGTGAATATCATCGGGCTTCGTTGGAGTTTCTGTTTTCAGTAAAAAGTGAACAATGGCCTCACGGTCGGACTTGGAAATGTGCTGAAAAGACGGCATTCTACCCCGACCTGTTTCGAGAAGTGTGTTGATTTGTTGACGGGTAAGTTTTTTGCCCACATCCTGCAAATTTGGGTACGCCTGCGTACTTACCACAGCCACATTTTTAGCATCCATTGCATGACAAACTGCGCAGTTTGCGGTAAATAATTTCTCGCCTTGAGTCAATGCTCCCAAGGTCTTGGTGGCATTGGTGGCTTGCATTTTCAACAACCAAAGCATATTATTGGCATTGACGTACATGATTCCGTTGGGGTCAACCGCACTACCTCCCCACTCAGCACCGCCACCGATACCGTAATAAAGGGTTTCGGTTGTGCTCGGTGGAAGGTTTTTCAGCCCTCCCCTACTTTTTTCAAAAACCGACTGCGCATACGCCGCCGATGCCGGTGAAATATCAGTTAAATCTGCTTTGGTAAATGTCTGATTGGCAAAGGGCGCAGGTTTTACGGGAACGGGCTGAGTCGGCCACGGAGTCTCACCAGGCAGGGCCGCTGCTTTGGGCACGGGCACTTCTTTGACGGGAAAAAGCGGCTTGCCAGTGTCGCGGTCAAAAACAAAAATAAGGCCGTCTTTCGTGGCCTGCGCTACGGCATCCACCTTACGGAACCGACCGTCGGGGCCTTTGTGCATCACCGTAATCAGATTGGGCGGACAAGGAATATCGCGGTCCCACAAATCATGGTGAACCATTTGAAAATGCCAGATGCGTTTGCCAGTTTCGGCATTGAGGGCAATAACACAATTGGCAAACAGGTTGGTGCCTTTGCGCGCGCCGCCGTAAAAATCAACCGAAGGCGAACCCGTTCCTAGAAACACGGTGCCGCGTTTTTCGTCCAAGACCATGCCCGCCCAACAGTTGGCTCCGCCGAGTTTTTTATACGAATCTTTCGACCAAGTTTCATAGCCATATTCCCCTGGCAGGGGAATGGTGCGAAATACCCACGCCACTTTACCAGTGCGCACATCAAACGCCCGAATATTGCTAGGGAGCGCATCGCCGCCTTCTGAAACTGACGAACCCATGATAAGCAGATTTTTATAGATGACACCAGGCGTAGTGGAACGAATGCTAAAATTGTTGACATCGTAGCCCAACGTTTCGGAATTGCCAAGTCCCGCGTGCAGGTCGACCAAGCCATTTTCACCAAAACTTTTGATTAACTCTCCCGTCAAAGCATTGACCGCCATGAGCTTAGCTCCGACGGAATATAAAATCCTTTTATCTGCGCCTTCTTCCCAGTACACTACCCCTCTGACGGGATGAAAACTTGGTGTCACGTTTGGGTTTGAAAAAGGGTCATATTTCCACAACTCTTGACCCGTTGCCGCCTCGGCGGCAAACAATTTTAGGCGCGGTGTAGTCCCGTAAAGAATACCGTTGACAACAATCGGCTGACACTGAATATCGTTGCCTTTACCGTCGGGATTGTTGTTTTCTCCCGTATCGTACGACCACGCCAGTTGCAATTTGTTGACATTCTCCGCATTTATTTGGGTCAACTCGGCGTACCTACTTCCTGCGCTATTTCCTCCATATTTGGGCCAATCGGTGTTGTTATCGGTTGTAAGCTGAAACGCAGCTCCGCAAATGAATAAGGTAAAAAAACTACCCAAAGCATATTTCCAATACTTCATATTTATCTTTTTTACCAATAAAATATTGTATTTTTTGACATTAAGCTAGTTAAAAATCCACACACAGCCGCGAATAAGCAAAGCACTAACTATCAGCAAATTAGATTCTTTATTACGCTACCTTGTTATCTTAACGGGCAATAAAGGTATAATTGATTTTCCACTTTATTTCCTCTTGTGGTTTCACCGAGAGCTTGATGTAGGGCTCAGGACAGGAGGTAGTATGACAGGCCCAGTAAACCAATTTTTCTAGAGGCTTATCCCCCCTAATTTGTACCCCAGCACCCGTTTTCAGGTTTTGAATAAGAATATCATAATCTTCGGGCGTAGCCTCAAATCCCTTTACACCGCTGCTAAATACATTCTCACCAGGGGGCACTTCTTTGGTGAAAGCAATCATGCGGTTTTCTGCTTTCACCACTGTACCAAACCCTTTGCCTTCGGCGCTAACTTCATACGGAAAAAGGGTTTGTATATTTGGGCCTGTCGGCTCATTGTCAATCATGAAGAAATTATGATTATACGTTTGGGTTTCGATAGACTTTGTACCCGTATTTTTCAGACTGTGTTCCAAGACCAATTCAGCTTTCCCTGTGGTCAACCGAACGATTTTACGATATAAATATCCGTAGCCTGCGGCATCAGTTAGTTCATGCGTAAATTCTACTTTGTCTTTGAAGGTTTTCACGGTCCATTTTCCGCCATTTTTGAGGGTGTAGGGCGTCATAAAAGAGTAGGGTTTAGCATCTGGTTTGATGAGAGTTCCCACCCCAATTTTCAAAAACTCACCTCCAATGGGTGCTTCGTTCATCCCGACGGCCACAAATTCTTCTACGGGTCCTGCTATTGCATCGTGCAGTTTGGGGTCATAAGGGGCGGGATTCCAAATACCAAAATACGAATGTCCTTTGTAGTCCAGCCGTGGCATCACGCCCGACCAATCAAACCGAGTTCCCTGATAATACCCGCGCTGGGCATCGGGTAGGTACAACTCTGCTTCAATCAGCCCATTTGTGATTTTGGCCGAAGGAAAATCGGCGGGGGCTGTGAATCCAGCCCATCCGATTACCAACAGCATCAGGGGTAAAAGTGTGTGTTTCATATCAACTACCAATTATGGATTGATCCGTCGGGGGCTTTTAAAATAGGATGAGGGAACTTGGTTTTTTCTTTTATTTCCATTACAAAAGTGGCCTTTTTAGGATCAAACTTCACCCCCAAGCCGGGGCTGTCGTTGAGGTATAATTTACCATTTTTGAAGTTAATAAAATCTTCGTTGAAATACGGCGGACGTTCGGGCTCGCCACCGCCGAGCTCCATCAAGCAACGCGCCGGACTGCTCGAC
>JAIXPV010000629.1 GCA_027486105.1 Runella sp.
ACATTAAAACGACTCAGCAACGCATCTCCCAGCTCCCCCCACGCCCACGAAGTAACGCCATTGGGCGCGATATGAACACCCTGACCAGTGCTGTTAAGCGTAGAAATCTGGGGAAACGGCGGATCCACATTTTGGCAAGTCCCGTCAGGACACGGCAACAACCAATCAACATATTTGATTCGGCTATTAACATCGAGAGAGGCTTTATGCCCATGATTTTCAACCCCTTGCACATTAGACTGCCCTGCAATCACAAATACCTCACCCACCCCCACCCGCGACAAAGTGGTGGTGCTAATTACATCATTAAACAAAACAGAACGTACTTCCAATGTATACCATCCACCCGTCACTCCACTTAAGGTACCTTTGTAAATACCCGCCGCTGGAGATGTATCAATGCTTGTCCAACCCACACCTGTCCCACCCGCTACTGCAATCAATCGGGCCTCAATGCGCTCAACCCCACCAGTATAACTTCCTCCAATTGAAATAGTGGCCGTATTGGAGGTATTTCGCTGAAAAACAGCCCCATCGAACGGAAAGGTAATCGAAAGTTGTCCCCTAACCGAGAAACTTATCGTTGTCACCAGTAAAAAAAGCAGTACTGTAATTTTATTAATTGAGGATTGATAAGTAAACATTTATTATTAATAAATTGTAGGGTAAGTAATAGTGACCAGAGGCATAAATAATTCAAGTCGCTACTTTTCTTCTTTAAAAAAGCAGTACTATTTTTTGACATCGTCCCCCCTTTTCAAAAGACATACTAAGCCTATCACCATCAAAAAATATCGCTGGTAAAAAGACAAGTCTGGAAGAAAACTAGGGACGATTAAGACTATCTCAGTCTGTATTACTGGAGGGATATAAAATTATCCCATATAAAATTATGTTGATTAAATGAGTATATTTATTTAATAATCAATGGGGTATACAATTTTTAAGAAGTTTAAATATAGTTATTCCACCCTAAAAAGGTAGTTTTATTATGTTATATTTTACAAATAATTATCAAACGGTTCTACGCACATGCCCGATAGTCACCCCTAAATTCATTTTTTATTTTTTCTCATAAATCATGAAATCATTCCTAGTAAGCTTCGTATTATTGTGTACATTTAGTGGCTTTGCCCAAGGCCCCAAAGTACTTATCGTCACGGCTCACCCCGACGATGAAACCCTGTTTCCCGTTACGGTTTTTAAAATTACGCGTGAACTCAAAGGGAGTGCCGACCTTGCCCTGATTACGGATGCTTCGGGCGGGTTTAACGGAATGTTGGCTTCGATGTATTATGGCATGAACATGCTCGATTCGGTCGTAGGACGCAAGAACTTACCCCTTATACGTAAGAAAGAAATGATGGCCGCTGGCGAAATACTGGGAATCGGCAATTATTACTTTTTTGACCAAATCGACGATTATTACAACCGTAACGAAAAACCATACCTTCAAGGTAAAAACTGGGACATCAGCTACATTGAACGCCGATTGGACGGTATTCTAGCCAAAGGACAATACGACTATATCTTTTGTATGGTGCCGCATGAAGGGCAACACGCCCACCACAAAGCCGCCTCGCTGTGCGCTTTACGGGCAGTTCAGCGCTACAAAGGCCCCAAACCACCCATTGTGTTGGGCGGTCAGGCGGCCAATAAGGGCTATACATTTACGTTTTCTTCGCTAGAGGGTTACCCCGAATCTACCATCAGCTCCGTAGCGCCCGTATTTGAGTTCGACCGTTCGTTTGGATTTGGAGAAGACAATAAGCATAGTTACATGATTGTTGCAGATTGGGTGAAGGCTTCGCACAAATCCCAAAGCGGCGACATGAACCAATCTATGCACCGAGGTGAACTAGAAACATTCTGGTATTTTAGCCTCAATGGGGATCATAGAATTGCCGAAGTAAAACAATTATTTGAGACCCTAAAAAAAAGTGGATTTCCGACGAAGTAGTCGCCTACTTAAATTTACTACTGACTAAATGCGGAGAAGTAGGACCTTTAGGCGTATTTTTGCGCCTCACCAAACCTATGATATTCAGACATGAGCCAGCCCAAAGCATTTTTGTTTGACCTCGACGGGGTCATTGTAGATACTGCCCACTTTCACTACCAAGCATGGCGACGACTGGCCAACGAAAAATTAGGATTCGACATCTCGGAAGAATTTAACGAAAGCCTCAAAGGAGTGAGTCGCACCGAGTCGCTTGAGCGTATTCTTGCCCACGGAAATGTGACACTCACCGCCGCTGAAAAAGACGCTTTAGCGGCCCTCAAAAACGATTGGTATGTGGAGTTAATCAATAAGATGACTCCCGACGATATTTTGCCAGGTATTAACGCGTTTCTAGAAAAAACACGTTTAGCCGGAATAAAAATCGGATTGGGCTCAGTGAGCAAAAATGCCAAACCGATTCTCGAACGTATCGGCATTCTCAACGCTTTTGATGCCATCATCGACGGCACCAAAATATCCAAAGGTAAGCCCGATCCCGAGGTTTTTTTGAAAGGAGCAGAAGAATTAGGTGCCTCTCCCGACGAATGTGTGGTATTTGAAGATGCCGTAGCAGGTATCGAAGCAGGACGAAGAGCTGGTATGAAAACCGTCGGAATAGGTCAACCCGAGATTTTAACCGACGCCGATGTAGTTTTAGCCAATCTAAACAATCTGACAATCGATGACTTACAAAAAGCCTTGTATTTTTAGGGATTGTGCGGTCTCGTATACTCAAAAAAACACAGGATTTTTTTTGGAATAAATTGTTTTCTATCTATATTTGCACAACTAATAATGGTGTGGATATAGTCGGAAAGCTGTTCGAGGATTTCGAGCAGCTTTTTTTATTTTATTTCCTCGGCTTAATGTCTCAAAATGATAAAAAGCGGGCAATTACCCGCTCTCTTCATTAATCTGCCATTACTTTAAATTCGGAAGTTGTATGGAACTGAATGTCAGGATTGTTGTCGCGATTCATGCGTAACATCCACTCGGAGTCGGCCAGAAACACGGGATTATCATCTTTATCGTACCCGATTTGCGTTCCTTTTAAGCGAATAAATTCCTGAAGTTTCTTGGGGTCTTCGCTCGTTACCCAACAGGCTCTTGTCGTATTCATCTGCACCCAACGACACTTAGCGCCGTACTCATGCTCAAGTCGGTACTGAATTACTTCAAATTGCAGTTCGCCAACCGTACCCACTACCTTACGATTTCCAGGCTGCACCGTAAACAACTGTGCCACCCCTTCGTCGGTCAATTGCTGTACACCTTTCTCCAATTGTTTGGATTTCATGGGGTCAAGGTTGATTAACTCTTTGAAGATTTCGGGCGAGAAACTCGGGATACCCGCATATTGCAACTCTTCGCCTTCGGTGAGGGTATCCCCGATTTTGAACGTGCCTGTATCATACAAACCGATTACGTCTCCTGGAAATCCCTGATCAACCACCTCTTTTGCGGAGGCCATAAAACTATAAGGATTGGAAAAACGGACGTTTTTCTCCAGGCGGGTATTCTTATAAAACTTGCCGCGTTCAAAAATGCCCGAACAAACCCGCAAAAACGCAATTCTGTCGCGGTGGCGTGGGTCGATGTTGGCGTGTATTTTAAAAATAAAGCCCGTAAAATTCTTCTCGTCGGGCTTTACAACGCGCACATTTGTTTGACGGGCAATAGGTAGCGGAGAAATTTGGCAAAAGGCCTCCAACAATTCGCGTACACCAAAATTGTTCACTGCACTACCAAAAAACACGGGTGCCACTTTGCCCGATAGATAATCTTCACGGTCGAATTGGTCGTATACACCATCAATGAGTTCGACATCTTCACGCAATTGGGCGGCATCACGCGCTCCAACTTTTGCATCCAATTCGTCAGAATCCAACTCCAACAACGCCACATCATCTTCCACTTTGGTTTTATTCACTTTGAAAAAATACATTTGTTTTTCCAATAAGTGATAAACCCCTTTAAAAGTAGCACCACCGTTGACAGGCCACGTCAATGGACGCACTTTTAGGTTCAATTTTTGTTCCAACTCATCGAGCAAATCAAACGGATTTTGCCCTTCGCGGTCCATTTTATTGATAAA